>CAZPTG010000259.1:0-3465 GCA_964589355.1 uncultured Spirochaetaceae bacterium | reverse complement strand
TACATCAAATCCTCTTTTTAGTCCTTTTTCTATATCACTTGGAGTACATACTCCTGGAATGATTAAAACATTATTATTAATACACCAATCGACAGTTTCTTCATTAAATCCTGGAGAAACAATAAATTTTGCACCAGCTTTAACAGCTTTTTTTGCTAATTCAACATTTGTAACAGTTCCAGCTCCGACAAACATTTGAGGATATTTATTTATTATATTTTTAATGCTTTGTTCTGCAGCATCTGTTCTAAAGGTAACTTCAGCACAGTTAATTCCTCCATCTAAAAGAGCTTTAGCTAAACCTACAGCTTTATTTGCATCTTCTAATTTTACAACTGGAACAATTCCAATGTTATGAAGTTTCTTTTTCATTTCTTCAGTCATATTAAATTTCTCCTTGTTTTTCAAAAATGGAACAATGTTCCAAAAATCTTGACAATTAAGATATTAACCTTTAATATTAAGTTTATCAAGAGAAAAGTTTAATAAATTTAAACATTTTGGAGGAAATTATGGGCAATAAGTTCGTTAGCTTTGGTGAGATAATGCTTAGATTAAGAAGTGAAGAGCATGAGAGATTATTTCAAACTAAAAGATTAGAAGCTACTTTTGGTGGTGGAGAGGCAAATGTAGCTGTTTCTTTATCAATATTTGGCAAAGATTCAAAATTTGTTAGTGCTTTACCAGAAAATGCAGTAGGAGAAGCAGCTAAAAGAGAATTGAACAAATATGGTGTTGATACTAAAGATATCGTAGATACAAAAGATGGAAGAGTTGGTATTTATTTTTTAGAGACTGGTGCAAATCAAAGACCTTCATCTGTTGTTTATGATAGAGCAAATAGTTCAATAGCTTTAGCAAAAAAAAGTGATTTTGATTTTGATAAAATATTTGAAGATGCAAAATGGTTCCACATTACAGGAATTACTCCAGCCTTAAGTCAAAATGCTGCAGATTGTGCTCTAGAAGCAATGAAGAGTGCTAAAGAACATGGGCTTATTGTATCAATTGATTTAAATTATAGAAAAAAATTATGGAAATATGGTAAAAATGCTCCTGAGGTTATGAGAGGATTAGTTCCTTATGCTGATGTTGTAATTGCTAATGAAGAAGATGTACAAAAATGTTTAGGTATTGAAGCTGATAGTGATGTTACTAAAGGTGAGCTAGATTCTAATGTATATAAAGAATTAGCACAAAAAGTGAAAAATCAATTTCCGAATGTAAGTAAAGTTGCTATAACTTTAAGAGAAAGTAAAAGTGCAGATATAAATGGGTGGTCAGCTGCTTTATTAGGTGAGAGTGGATTTTACTTATCTAAACATTATGAAATGAGTGATATTATCGATAGAGTTGGAGGAGGAGATTCTTTCTCAGCTGGTATTATTTATGGTTTAAGCGAGTATAGGGAAGATGAAGAGTATGCACTAAATTTTGCTGTAGCTGCATCTTGTTTAAAACACTCAATTAATGGTGATTTTAACTTGTCTAGAAAAAGTGAAGTTGAAGCATTGTGTAAAGGGGATGGCTCTGGTAGGGTTCAGCGTTAGTTTATAAATGTTTTAAGTAATAGATTTGTTAGTTGCTTCATATTCTATAAAAAGAATATGAAGTTTTATTTTATATAACCTAATAATTCGGAAATTTTATTACAAGTATTAACTATTTCTTGAACAATTTCTTTTCTTTTATTTTCTTCAAATCTGAAAAGTGGCCAAGAAACACTTAATGCAGCAATAACTTTTCCACTATAATCTCTAATGCTTGAGCCAATGCATGTAATACCTTCTTCATGTTCTTGTTCATCACTAGCCCAATTTCTATTTTTAATTAAAGTTAATTGATCAATCAATTGTTTTTTGTTTAATGTGTGCTTTGTATAAGGCTTTAATTCAGTGTTTTCTATATAGTTTTGTATAAATTCTTCGCTTGAATCACTTAGTAAATTTTTTCCTATAGCTGTACAATACAATGGAATTCTTTTCCCAACTCTTGAATACATTCTAATAGTATATGATGATTCTCTTTTTAATATGTATACAGCTCTGTCTCCATCCATTATTCCCATATGAACAGTTTCTTTAAAATGATTACATAAATTATCAATAAAAGGTGTTGCAATATCAATTAAATTAATATGTGATAGGCTATTTGAGCCTACACTAAACATTTTTAGAGTTAAACTATATAAATCATTATCATCTCTATATACATAGCCAAGATTAATTAATGAATTTAAAAATCTTATAAGTGTTGGCTTAGGTAGTTCCGTTTTTTTTGCTAATTGTTCAAGGTTTATCTTTTTAATTTTAGATAAAGTCTCTAAAATTAATATTGTTCTAGTTACAGCATTTATTTGATTTTTATTATCCATTTGTATCTCTCAAAAAATATTATTAAATCAATTATATAGTATTTTGTTCATAGATTTAAAGGGTAAGTAAAAAAAATTAATTTTTAGTTTATGAAAAAATTATTAAAATTTAATTATATGTATAATAGAGGTAATACATAAAAATTGTATTTTTAATTTTTTTCTTGACATATTTATATAATGAGATAGAATAACAGATAGATGTACACAGGAATGTATATATTTTTTTAACTATATGTACACTCGTATGTATAAAAACAAGGGAGGCTCTTTAATGAGAAAAATTTTAAGTGTAATGTTGGTAGTATTAGCTTGTTCTGCAACTTTGTTTGCTTCAGGAGAAAAAGAAAGTGGAGAAAATGGTAAAACTATATTAAAAGTAGCAAACTATGCTTTATTAGAAAGTGGCTATGAACAATTTTGGAAAGATGTTGAAATAAATTTTGAAGCTGATAATCCAAATGTAGATATCCAATGGGTAACAGCACCTTATGGTGAGATTATGAACCAAGTAATTAATATGGCAGGGGGTGGAGACAAAGTTGACGCTATTTTTAGTGAAATTGACTGGATCCCAGGTTTTGAAGATGCAGGACTTGCAGCACCTATTAATGATATTCTTCCTCAATCTTTCTTAGATGATTTGTATCCAGATGTAATGAAAGCATTTGAAATTGATAATAAAGCCTATGGTGTTCCTCTATATATTTCACCTTATGTATTATATTACAATAAAGCTTTATTTGAAAAAGCTGGTTTAGATCCTAATATGCCACCAAAAACATATGATGAGATGTTAGAAATGGCAAAAGAATTATCAGAATTAAAAGATTCGAATGGAAATAAAGTTTATGCATTTGGTCAAACAACCGCATCAGTTCCTGTATCTGGTAGCAGTGTTAATGCAATGATATTTAACTTTGGCGGTTCTGTATTAGATGATAATGGAAATTTATCTGTTGATAATAAAGGCTTTAAAGACGCAATTTCTATGCTAAAGAAATTAGATGATTATTCTTATAATCCTCAAAATGCTAAATTAAAAGACTTAAGAAATCTATTTGCATTAGAACAACTTGCAATGTATTATG
>CAZPTG010000258.1:0-3517 GCA_964589355.1 uncultured Spirochaetaceae bacterium | reverse complement strand
AAGTAAGTAAGTAGCAGCTAATACATACTAAATATGCATTAGCTGCTACTTACTTACTTACTTACTTAAATTCCCAATCTATTATTTTTTAAGATAGATTATCTAATATAAGTAAGTAAGTAAGTAAGTAGCAGCTAATGCATATTTAGTATGTATTCTAAACTCTAAAATATCTAATATTTTTTTTCTATAAAGGAAGATAACAGGCAAATAAGCTTTATTTGTTAATAAAAGCTCAATTAGTAGTACAATTACTTTATCACTTAATATAGATATTATATCATAGTTTAAAGCAATATGCTCTTTAGTTTTTTCTTTATCAACAGAAATCATAAATTTAACTTTATCAATAAAATTCAAAATACTTTGGCCACTTAATATTTCATTTGTTCCAAAGTAAATTAACTTATCTCTTATATCTTTTTCAACAAATTTTGATAACTTATTAAGACTTTAAATATAAGGTGAAAATTTAAAAATACGTTTAGCTACAATCCTTTGAGAGGATTTATCATATAAGCTTGTAAAAATTTCTAAGAGTTGATAATTTTTTACTGTATCATTTGTAGACAAATTAAACTCTAAAAATAAAAAAGAGGAAATAATAGTAGCTATCTCAAAATTCCTGTATGGCTTGAAGGATGCAGTGGTTCAAAAAGTGTCGGCATTTATGGGCATTGATCATGCCTAAAGTAACTCAAAACTGTTTGAAATTAACATATACTATATATACCTTGTGTGCTCGCCAGGCCTTACAATCCCGAGGGAATTTCCAAAACCTCACCTTTACGGTTTCTTCTTATTGTCTACTTTCTGCTTAAAAACATCGACTTTTCTAATATGGAGTAACGGAGCTAAAACAGTTTCAGTTACCTTATGGCTCTCACACTCCTTTGCCTACGCTTAAATCTAATATTTCTATTTCGACTCAAATGCAAAGTAACAGTGATTTGCTAATTCTTACTGGAGTTGGAATTTACTTGCAAATCAAGTAGAGTTTCAGAGTATCCTATACATAAAAATATATAATTCTATATAACTCATAAATTTTATGACTAAAACAATTAAATAAAATTCATTAACAGAACTATTAATTTTTGATATAAAATTTTAAGAAAAAAACAGTTGCTAAATCATTATAAAATTGATTCTAGCAACTAGTTTTTAATAAAAATTATTATTTTTCATTAATCATTTTAATTTATTTTTTCTTTAATAACTGAGCAAAGGGATTATATGTATCACTATCATCATCTTGATCTGATAAATATTCTTTAATTGAATTTTCTTCTTCATCTGATTTTGTTGGACTTAATGCTATTTTATGATTTTCATCATCAATTTCATCAATTTCAACAAACAGCTTTTCACCAACTTTATATAATCTGTTTAAGTTAGTATTTTGATTAGCATCTTCAAGTTTTGATATAAAAATTAATCCATCTAAACCTGGTTCGAGGGAAACAAATAATCCAAAATTCATTATTTTAGAAATTGTTCCTTCAATTTTATCACCAATATTATAGTTTGATGAAACATTATCCCATGGATCTTTTATCAAAGCTTTTGTGCTAATAGACATTCTTTTATTATCTAAATCAAGAGATAATATTTGAGCTTTAACTTGTTGATTAATTTTCAATTCTTTTTCAATATTACTAACTCTAGATCGTTTTATTTCAGAGATAGGAAGAAGCGCTTGTATTCCAAATACATTAACAAAAGCACCAAATGATTGAAGAGAAATAACACTTCCCTCTACTACTTGTCCTATTTTTAATTCTTTTTTTAACTTATCAATTTTCTTATTTTCCACATCTTCTTGATATTCTCTATTTGAAACAATTATATTATGCTGCTCTCGATTAAATTCTTGAATAAAAAAAGTAAAGGTTTTCCCTATAAAAAAACTTGGTTCTTCTTTTTGCTTATAACCCATTTGAGAATAAGGACAAAAAGCCTGAGAATCTCCTATTTTTACTTTAAAGCCACCTTTTATTTCACTTTCAACAAGGCCTTCTATAGGTATACCACTATTAAAAGCCTTTTCTAATATTGCAGTATTGGCTTTGTCACCTTTAAGCTTTGTAGTAAAATTCATCTCACCATTATCATATCCAATAAAATAAGCACTAATAGTATCACCAATTTTAACACTAATTTTTCCATCAGTATCTAAAAATTCAGATTTATCAATAATACCTTCACTTTTCATATTTAAATCAATAAATACATTATCACCATATATTGCAATTATTGTGGTTTTTACAAGTTGACCTTCTTCTAATTTATTATACAAATCAATTACCCTCTAACATTATTATTGTTTATAATTATATTTTATCATATGCACTAAATTAATTAAACATAAATAATAAAAAGTGATATTTTATATATATTTAAAGTAATAAAATCAAATATTTTTTAATAAAAAAGACAAAAAAAAACATCTCTTTCAAAAGATGAAAAAAATGATTCTTGAATAATAAATATTCAGCAGCTGGGGTTTATTAACCCCAAACATGCTAAATTAAAATAATATATCAAATACTAGCGATAGTTATTTCTTCTATTATTATTTCTTGGACGTTCAGTTGCTTCATTAACGCGAAGGTTACGACCATCAACTTCTTTACCATCTAGTTCAGAAATTGCTGCATCAGCTGCATCAGATTGATCCATTTCAATAAAACCGAAGCCTTTAGGGCGACGAGTTTCACGGTCAACAATGATGTTTACGCTTGCTACTTCACCATATTGTCCAAATAATGAGCGAAGATCGTCTTCAGAAGTGTTGTAGTTCATGTTACCTACATAAATTTTTTTTGCCATGATTAATAATCCTTTTGCAAGTCTATACTTGCGGTAAAATATCTAATTAATTTTGTGAAGCTAAGATTTTTTACCTTTTTTGAATAATGGAAAATTAAGCAACAAAGAACATTAAGATAACGAGAAATACACGTGCGACACAAAATAAAAAGTCACTTGAAGAGTAAAGGTTCTAAACAATAATGTCAATGGGGAAAAAAAATATTATTGATTTTATTTCTAAAACTATTTGACGCAAGTAGAAAAAGCTATGTTAGAAATCCTACATCAAACTAAATAACACAAAGTTTGTGATTGACCCAAAATAAATAACAAATCATGACCACACTTCAAAGGGTGGTTTGCTCTGAGGATAATAACCTCGGGTTTACCGAAAAAATCTCAAGATGCTTTTCCTGTACTTTTGTCCACACCACGTACCGTTGCCTCTTTTGCTACTACTCAAGTAGTATTTGCACTACTTGCTAGCCTTAAAAGGGTCTTCATACTCTTTGACACTTAATTTATAAAGTGATAATCATGTTTTTCTTGCTCCTGTATATATTTTTTTTTACAGTTGCAATATTTAAGCCTATAGTGCTAACATAATATCCTTCAGCCCAAAAGTGTCTATTCCCAAATTTGTATTTCAAATTTGCACACTTTATCAAATATCATAAGGGCACTTTTCCCTTTTAAATATCCC
>CAZPTG010000257.1:0-3540 GCA_964589355.1 uncultured Spirochaetaceae bacterium | reverse complement strand
ACTAACTTCTGCTACTATAGATACAATTGATAATAAATATGATTGTAATTCCTCGGGATTTAATCCTGATGAATTATCAAATAAAGAAGATGCTAGTTTTTTAACTTCTTCTTGATTTCCCATTTTCAAAGCAGTTAAAAATTCATCTCTTTGTGTGAGAATCTTTTCTTTATTTATTTGAGGATAATCTAAATGTTTTACATCCTTTATATATAAAATATTTTGATTTTTTTGATATGTTTTATAATTTAAAGCAATTAAAGAATCTTTATAAGATCTACTTATTAAAGATGGAAACTTTACAGAAGATCCAACTCCTATTGTTGCTCCTCCTTTAAGATATTTATCTAAGTATGAACTAATTTCTGAAATTATTCTAAAAACTTGCTTAATAAATAATGATTCAAAATCATTATTTATTCCCATTTTATTTTCAATAAATATAATTACAATTTGATCATCAACTTGCAAATATATAGCATTTTTTTCATTTAAATTTTCTCTACAAACCTCCATCATTGCCATTGCAACTAATGGACTATTATTTAAATTTGCTTCTATTGTTGCAACTATGAAATAATTAGCATTTATATCATAATTAAAAGATTTTGCTCTTTTAATCAAATCTTCATCATCTTTATCTTTTGCAGGAGTAAGTAAAGATAATAAAAACTTTTCTTTTAAGATAGGAAGAGCTTTTTTATACTTTTCTTTTAATACATTAATATTGTTAACTTTTGAATAATTAGCATCAAGCATTTTTTTTGTTCTGCTAAGAAGCTCGCAAAAATCTTTTTTACTAACAGGTTTTAAAATATATTCTTTAACATCATAATGTATTGCAGTTTGTGCATATGTGAATTCATCATACCCACTTAGTATTATAATTGTAATTGTAGGATTTATCTCACGAATTTGTTTTATCAACTCAATTCCATCAAGATACGGCATCCTTATATCAGTTATAATAACATCAGGTTTTAAATCTTCAACAAGTTCAAGAGCTTCAATACCATTATTTGCTTCTCCAATAACACTAAATCCGAAATCATTCCATGGTGTGCTTTTTCTAATGTTTGATCTTACATGAGATTCATCATCAACTAATATTAATGTATATTCCATTTCTTTATTGTAGGCAAACTTTAGAATATTGGCAACAAAAAAACAATTTTCTAAAAAAATACTTATAAATTTGTTAATACTAAAAAATATACAATCTTGTTATTAAATTTTATAATTATCAAAAAATATTAATAAAATAACAATAAATTTTTAATGTACGAGAGTCAATTTGTAATGCAATAATATATTATAAACAAAATTCAGGAGGAATTTTTATGAAAAAATGTTTAACTCTCATTGGAATTACAATGATGTCAATGACAATGGTTTTTGCACAAGGTGCACAAGAAACTGAAATGGCTGATGATTCTAATACATTAGTTATTAGCAATGTTGCTCCAAGTGGTGATTTAGAAATTTTCAGTTGGTGGGCTGGTGATGAAGGTCCTGCTCTAGCAGCTATGGTTGCTGATTATGAAACTAAGAATCCAGATGTTAACTTAATAAATGCAACTGTTACAGGTGGTAGTGGTGTTAATGCTAAAGCGGTTTTAAAAACTCGTATGTTAAATAATGATCCACCAGAATCATTCCAAGTTCATGCAGGTCAAGAATTAATTGGTACATGGGTTAATTCTGATAGAATGTATGATTTAACTCCTATTTTCGAAGCTGAAGGTTGGTATGATGTATTCCCTTCAGATTTAATTGAACTTATTGGTACAGATGATGGTATATGGTCAGTTCCTGTATGTGTTCACAGATCAAATAATGCTTGGTTTATTCCTGAAAACTTAAAGAAATGGGGTGTTAGTGTTCCTAATTCAATGGATGAATTCTTTGAAGTAGCTGAAAAATTACAAGCTCAAGGTATTGTTCCTTTATCAATGGGTCAAACTTGGACTGCAACAGAAAACTGGGAAAATGTAGCTTTAGCAACTTTAGGTGCACAAGATTACAATAGCCTATGGTCTGGTGATTTAGCTTGGAGTGATCCAAAAGTTGTAGAAGTTTGGGAAAACTTTGGTAAATTATTAAATTATACTAATAAAGACTCTTCTTCTCTATCATGGCAACAAGCAACTGATATGGTAGTTAATGGTCAAGCAGCATTTAACTGGCATGGAGATTGGGCTGCAGGATATATGATGACAACATTAAATTTAGAACCAGAAACTGAATTTGGTTGGGCTCCAACTCCAGGTACAGATGGTGTATTCCAATTCTTATCTGATAGTTTCGGTATCCCACTAGGATGTAAGAATGTAGATGCAGCTATTTCTTGGGTTGAAGAATGTGGTTCTAAATCAGGACAAGACGCATTTAACCCATTAAAAGGTTCTATTGCAGCTAGAACTGATACAGATTTAAGTTTATATAGCCCTTATTCTCAAAGTGCAGCTTCAGATTTTGCAAACGATACAATCGTTGGTTCTTTAGCTCACGGGGTAGTAGCTAATGAAGGATTTATGAATGATTTCTCTTCTGTAATTGAACAGTTCATGAGTTCTAAAGATGCTAATCAAGCTGTAGCAGCATGTGCTGAAATCGCAGCTAGCAATGATATGATTTAAGATAATAACTTAATATCTTAGACTTATAAGCGGTTTCTAACAAAATAGAAGCCGCTTTTGAATAAAAAAGGGAGAGTCCATGAGTAAAAAAAAGAACACTAAAGAAACTTTATACTCTGTTCTAATTTTACTTCCATCAATTATATTGGTTGCTATTTTTGTATATGGATTTATTGGAGAAACAATATATTCATCTATGACTGATTGGAAAGGTTTGAGTGCAGATCCTGTAAAGAATTTTATAGCTTTAGATAATTATAAATCTCTATTTACTAGTTTTATGAATAAAGGTTTTAGACAAGATTTAGTAAATACTATATTTTATACAGTCTTCTTATTAGCCGGAACACTTATTGTAGGATTAATTCTTGCTATACTTATTGATAGACCAGTAAAAAATGAAGGAGTATATAGAACAATATTTTTATATCCTATGTCTTTATCATTTATCGTTAGTGGAACAGTTTGGAGATGGTTATTAGCCCCATCTGGTGGTTTAAATGTTATACCAACTTGGTTCAATTTAGAAAAAGGTTCCTTTCAATGGATAAGTAGTAAAACTCAAATTTGGTCATTTAATTGGCAAAATATTTTACAAATAATTGCTGTATTAATTGCTTTAATATTTATATATTTATTAATCACTGCTATAAATAAAAAAAATAAAAAAGAAATTATAAAAAATGGAATAATAGCAGGTATTCTTTTAATATTTGCTTTATTTATACACCCACAGATGACGCCTTCATTAGCTAATGAAGAAATTCATGGATTTAATCTTGCAACTATAGGTATATTATTAGCGGGCATCTGGCAATATTCTGGTTATGCAATGGCATTATATTTAGCAGGTCTTAGAGGATTATCAACTAGTATTAAAGAAAGTGCTAGACTTGATGGT
>CAZPTG010000256.1:0-3561 GCA_964589355.1 uncultured Spirochaetaceae bacterium | reverse complement strand
AATTTTTTCATCTTCAGTATTAATAAAATAAACCAGTTTTTTAATTAATTTTGGCTTATAATCATTATGCTTATAAGCATATGCATTTGAACTTGCAATTGAATATTTTGTATATTCACTTTGCCTTTTATTATTCCGTTGTGCAGCTTTTTCATAAATATTTTGAGCAACTAACTGATTGGATAATAGGAACAATAAAAATAACGTTAATAGATGTTGTAGTTTTATCATAATACTTTTTGTTTATAATATCTTCTAAATTAATAGTTTTTACGATTTAAAAAAATGATATCACATTAAAAAATATATCCAACAAGCCAATTTAATAAGTTTTAAATCCCATTTCCCAGTTATACTTAATAGTTTACATAAGATATATTGTAAGGTACTTATAATTGGATAATTAATTAATATCAAGGTTACAAAAAGGGTTACACTAATAAAATTTTAATGTAACCCTATATGTATCTTACCTATTTGTTATCTCATTGATTTATTGAGATATATTATAAATATCGTGTAACATTATGAATCACCCTGCTTACTATTATTTACTATTCTATAAATAGTATTTCTTGAGCATCCCATTAATTCTGAAATTCTTGTTGCACCTATTTTTTTACTGAAAAGTATTCTTATTTCCTTTTCATACTCTTTGATATTTTTTTTATTTAGATCTTGTGTAATAAAATCAGGTTTCTTAACTTTTTCATATTCCTCCATTTCTTCAAATTCAAAACCCAAGCCATAACCATCTATCATTTTCCTGTTTAATATCGGAACTGAATCAATATGAGCATCCGCATGTTTGCATTTTGCGTGTCTTAATAAAAACCGCCCATCATTGGTTTCGTCCAAATAAAATATCTCTAAGAAAAAATTTTGTATCATACTTGAACCATGATAATCTATTGGTTTAATGCATTCTTTTGGATTTGTCTTTTTTGTGTGTCCAATTACGAACCAATCAGCTCCAGTTCTCTCCCTTGATAATTTCAATAAATTAATAATTTCAGCGCTCTGTTTTGCATCTAATGAATCTGGTAATATCTTACTAATATTATCCACAATGATAAATTCTGCATTAAATTCTTCGGCTATCTTGCTTAATTCATTAATTAAATCTTTTCCCATTAAAATTTTACCAGTTTCTTTTTCTGAAACGTACATAAAATATTCATTATCTATTTGTTTCAGTGCTTCAGGATACCTTTCATACATCATCTGTGAATTAAGCTCTGCATCATAAAAAAGAACTTTTTTTGGCTTTGATTCATTTTTAAAAGTATTAGAATTGTTTAAAGATATTCCTTTACTTATATGATATGCTATTTCAAACCCAAAAATTGATTTTCCCACATTCGTACGACTAAAGAATAATGTATTAATTCCGCTACGTATAAATGAACCTACAAGTCTTTTTCGTACAGGTTGAAGTTTTGCATCAGCAATAACCTCTTCAGGGTTTAAGATTTTTAAACTTGATCTGAACGATTTCTTTTTGCCTAGTTCCTTCATTACGCAACCCTCCCTTTCTTTAATAAATACTCGGAGGCTTCTGCGTCAATTTCATGGTGGGGAGACACTCTGCTCCCAAACACCCATTCATCCAATTCATCTCGTTTAAAATAAATTTTCTTTCCATTGGGTTTATAAAATGGAATGGTTCGTTCACTGGTCAACTTGTAAAGTTGTGCTTTTGAAGTTTGCAGGTATTCTGCTGCTTCCTGTAAGGATAGGACATTTTTAAATCTAAATCCACCTTTTTGTAACATCTGTTCGATGTTTTCTAATTTTTTTTTAAATTCTTTATTAGAATACATAATAATTAATTTTTAAATTATTAAAAAAATTTATTTACAAATTCAAATTGCTTTTCGCAGTTAGAATTTCACGACAAAAATACCAAATTAAACAATTGAAAATTAGACTATAACAGGAAGGCGTACCAATTGTATATTTTTTCTTAAGGAAGCTAAAGAAACATGAGAATAGTGATAAAAATACTTTTATATTAAATTTTATAAGGCGTATTTTTATTTATTAGGTGTATTTAATTACAATTGATTAATTATTTTTTCAATATTTTGTTGTTTTTCCGGAGATATTTTCCGGACATTTTTGAGCATTCTAAAATCGTAATTTCTGTCTTTAATTAGAATAAAGCAGAGATTTAATGTTGTAGCTTTCTTTCTACCCAATTTATGAATTTTCCCTTTTTCTTCCAATAGATTAATAAAGTACTTGAGAACATCAATGTCTCCTGTCCATAAAATTTTTTCTTCTGGAATTTTACCAGTAAAAAGCCTATTCAATTGAGTTTTATTTGTTGATTGATCAATATAATTAAAGCTTTTTAGTAAATTTAATACATTTTGGATTTTACTAGCTACATCTCCACCGATTTTTTTCAACTTAAAATTGTCATGTGAAGTAGAATTATTAACCGTATAGGTACTAATATTAGTTTTTTTTGTGTTTTCAACAATTAAATTATTCAAATCCTTAAAAGATTGGAATTTAGTAAAATATTCTTTTAAACACATTTGTTTTATAAATGCAATTGCATCTTTATAATCATCAGCTTGAATAGCTTCTATAAATTCTGAAAATAAAGCATCGATTTTTTTATAAAAGGCCGATAATAGTTCATATTTCTCTTTAATTGTATTTGTTTCCAGCAAACAACCATCTATATATTCAAAAATATATCTACAAACTTCAAAGCCACATAAACATAATTCATTTTGTTCAGACAAATATCGAACATAACCACTTTTGTGTATATGATTATTCCAACAATATTCTTTTATACTGTTATCAATAGTAATGATTAATATTTTACCATCTTCGTCAAAACCTTCTTCCTCATGGAAAATTTTACCTAACTTTTTATCATATAAATCATTATTTTCAAATTCCTTTTTTATTCGGTCAAACCAAGAATAATTTAGATTATTTATATAACCTTTTATTTTATTCATAAAGCTTAATTTTATTTACGGCATCTGTTTTTTTCTGATCTATTATTTTGGCATAAATCTCGGTAGTTTTTAAACTTTTATGTCCGAGAAGTTTTGAGACTGTATAAATATCTACTCCATTAGTTAACATGAGGGTAGCAAATGTATGTCGTCCTGCATGAAAAGTAATCTTTCTATTAATACCTGCCTTTATCATCCAGGTGCGTAATCTATAATTATTCGAATCACTATACTCCAATCCGACAAATACATGATCATTCTTTTCTTGTTTTTCTCCTAATAAATTATAGGCTTCGTCAGAAATTGGAAGAGTCTCCTGCCCTTTCGTTTTCTTTTGTTTAAATCGTATAAAGTAACCACTCTTTTGGGAATATTGAATTTCACCCCAGACTAATTTCTGTATATCTGAAAATCTTAATCCTGTTAAACAGCTAAATAAAAAGGCTTGCTTTAAAACCGGTACTTCACATTCAGTATATGCCAATTTCTTAACTTCTTCAAGTGTTAAAAACTCTCTCTTTATTTCTTCTGCACTAATACCTGAAATTTTTTCTGCCGGATTATTTATAATAATTCC
>CAZPTG010000255.1:0-3591 GCA_964589355.1 uncultured Spirochaetaceae bacterium | reverse complement strand
TCATGGTAGAACAATGCTTATTGAGCTTATGGGAAATAAAGTAGGTTGGTTAACTTTGTATGCTGGTATTGCAGGTGGAGCTGATGTCATATTAATTCCTGAGCTTCCATATGATCCTGAAGAAGTTGCAGCTTTAATTGAACAAAGAACTAAAGAAGGTCATGCTTTTTCTATTATTGCAATAGCTGAGGGGGCGATGACTAAGACAGAGAGTAAATTAAAAAAAGCTGAAAGACTTGCCTATAGAGGTAATGAAACAACTTCTACCAAAGCATTAGCAGCATATATTGAAAAAAAATGTAATGTAGAAACTCGTATTGTTATTCCAGGTCATATGCAACGTGGAGGTAATCCAAGTGCATATGATAGACTTCTATCCTCTGAGATGGGTAGTTTCGCTGGGCGTTTAGCATTAGAGGGAAAGTATGGTACTAGTGTAGCAATTAAAGATAATAGTATTACATATAATAAATTAACAGATATTGCTGGTAAGGCAAAGTCTGTTTCCCCGGATCATCAAATTGTTAATATTGCAAGAGCTATGGGAATTAGTTTAGGTGATGGAAAAAAATATCACTTAGAAGAAATTTAAAAAAGATAAAATTATATATATAATAAGCCTTTTAAGTATTAAAATGTTACTTAAAAGGCTTAATATTTTATCCTTTTACAGCTCCTGCTGTAACTCCTTCAATAAATTGTTTTGACATAGTTAAGTATAGAAATAAAACAGGAATAGCAGATAATGTTAAAACAGCTAATACTTTAGACCAATCTGTTTGATATTGGCCAAATAATCTTGTAACACCTAGTAATAATGTTTTACTTTTTTCATCAGAAATAAAAATTAAAGGGAACCATAAATCGTTCCAAAAAGGAACTAAATTATATATAGCAACAGTTGATAGAGCTGGTTTAATTAATGGGACTATTACCATTTTAAAAATACTAAATCTATTAGCCCCATCAATAATTGCTGCTTGAGATAATTCAAGTGGAATTTCTCTTATAAATTCTGTTAATACAAAAATTCCTATAGGAATTCCCATTGCCACATAAATTGGAATTAATGACCATATTGTATTTAAAAGATTCAAGAATTTCATTATTTCTAATATTCTTATTGAGGCAATTTTGATAGGTAACATCATTCCAGCTATCATAAAGAAAAAGAGTACTCTAGCTTGTCTTTTTTTCCAAAAAGCAAAAGCATATGCAGCTAAAGCTGAAAAAATAGTCATCACTAATAATGATAATATTACAACAATAAAACTGTTTTTAAAATAAATAAGGAAATCACTATCTTTAAAAATTGTTGAATAATTTTTAAAGTTGAATGTTTTAGGTATACCAAAGGGATTAATATAAATTGATAATCTTGTTTTTAAACTATTTATAACTAGTACATAAAGTGGGAATAATACAATTAGTGACCAAATAAACATTATAACATGATAAAAAACATGTCGATTTTGTTTTTTTAAACTTTTTGTTTTTGACATATTAATTATCTCCATTTGTAAATTTTAGTATAGGGATAACACCTAATAATAAAACAATAAAAGTAATTGTTGCAACTGCAGCACCAAGACCGGGATCTGCTATAGCAATTGGATGTTCTCCTGCAATTCCTACTCTATAAAAGAATGTTCCAAGTAAATCGGTAGCATAGTTTGGAGCTCCATTTACAGTTTCAGTTGCAAATATAATATCAAAAGCATTAAAATTGTTAACAAAGGTTAAAATAGTAATCATGCCTATAACAGGTTTTATTAAAGGTACTTTTATTTTTATAAAAGTTTGCCAAGCATTAGCTCCTTCAATAGAAGCAACTTCTAAACAGTCGTGAGGAATATTTTTTAGTGCAGCAACAAACATCATAGTTGGAATCCCCATCCATTGCCAACAAGATATTAATGATACAGTTACTAAAGCTGTACTTTTTGATCCTAACCAAGGTTGTGCCAAAAAACCTAATCCAATATTAGAGAGTGTTTCTCCTGCCCAAACTGGGTTTAATAGAAGTTTCCATAAATAACCAGTTACTAATACTGCAAAAGTTGTAGGTATGAATATTATAGTTTGATAAAATGTTTTTAATTTCATTGTACGTGTAGTAATTATTACAGCAAATAAAATCCCAAGACAATTTTGAAATATCATATTAATTAAAAAAAATATTACTGTGTGTCCAAAAGCTGATTTATATCTGAGAGAAAAAAAATCATCCGTAAATAATTTTTTAAAATTATTCAATCCAATAAATTCTCTATTTAGTGAATTACTCCCTGTGTATAAACTTAAACGTAGAGAATCAATTAGAGGATATGCCATAAATATTATATATACAAATAAGGCTGGTAGTATATATAGCATCCAATACCAGCTTTTTGGTTCAACAGACAAATGTTTGTTAATCTTTTTATTTTCCATAAAGTTTCCCAAATAGCTGCTAAGAAATCTTAGCAGCTAAATAAATTTTGTTTTTATAAATCTAGTTTATCATAAGCCATTTGAATGTCATTTGCAGCTTGAGTAGGTGTAATTTCTTTTTTCATAACTTTGATTACAGCTTGATCCATTGGAGAATATAATTCTAACAATACAGGCCATACAAATCTTGCATCAGTTTTTTTACCTTCATTTAGTGCTAAGAATTCATTTGCTTGTTTAAGTTCAATGTTAATTGGCGCATTAATCATAGGGAAGAATCCTGCTGGTAGATATTTTGATGCTGTTGTAGCACCTTCAACTGTGCAAAGCCAACTTAAGAAAGCTTTTGCTTCTTCTTTATGCTCACTAGCTCTATTCATAGTAATTGCCATATCTGGATGGAATGTAATTGCTGTATCATTACCTTTTGGTGCAGGAATAGCAAAAATACCCCAATCAAAAGTTACATCAGAATAAGTTCCAACTGACCAAGAACCATCAATAAACATTGCAGCTCTAGCTGTTGCAAATAAAGCTTGAGAATCATTATATGTTACAGACTCAAATCCTTTTGGACAGTATTTAGCAACATCTCTCATTGCAGTGAAAGCTTTTATAAACTTATCATTATTTAATTTTTTTTCACCACTTTCATATTTTACTCTCTCACTAGCTCCGCCAATATAGTTTGGTAGTGCACCTAAGAAAAATGTTTCAAAAATATCCCATTCATCAGCGAGACCATTAGCAATAGGAGTTATTCCATTAGCTTGAAGTTTATTGCAAACTTGTAAAAAATCTTCCCAAGTTTTAGGAATTTCAACATTTGCTGCTTCAAATGCATCTTTGTTATAATAAACACCATGAGAAACAGCTGCAAAAGGTATTGCAAACATATTTTTATCAGGAGCTCTCCAAGGAGCTTTGTTTGAATCAGTGAAATTTGACAAACCTTCAATATCTGAACAGTTTGCAAAAAAACCAGCATTGTATAATTCAATACCAGGTGCATAAGATCTTGCATACATTAAATCTGGACCAGTTCCAGATTCAAGTTGTAATCTTAATGTTGCATTATAATCTGCTGGATTAGTTGGTTTGAATTCGATTTCTACATTTGGTGCAACTTTTTTATATGCATCTAATAAATTATTCATC
>CAZPTG010000254.1:0-3596 GCA_964589355.1 uncultured Spirochaetaceae bacterium | reverse complement strand
TTTCCATAGGATATAATTGATATAGAAAAAGATGAAGAAAAACTTAATATATTATTTGATAAATTAAAGAGGTTTGAAAAGAGAGAAAAAGAAAACGATATAATTTTTAAAGTTCTTTTTGATATTTTTGAATCATATGATATGGATATAAAGCCATTTTATGAAATGTTAATTGGTCAACAAAAGGATATTAATTTTAAAGAAATTGTAACATTAGAAGATTTAGAGGAATATTGTTATTATGTTGCATCTTCTGTTGGTTTGATGATATTACCAATAATAGCTCAAAAAAATAAAGTTCTAGTAAAATCTCAATCTATTATCTTAGGCAAAGCTATGCAGCTTACTAATATCTTACGAGATATTGGGGAAGATTTGGATAATCAACGAGTATATATCCCAAGTGAAATATTAAAAGAATTTAATATAGATATTAGTGATTTAGAGAGTAAAAAAATAACTAATAATTTTATATATATGTGGGAATATCTAGCAAATATTGCACAAGAGTATTACAATGCTTTTTATAAAGTTATCAAATTGTTTGATAAAGATAGTATAGAAGCTGTTTTATCTGCAGCAATTTATTACAATGCTATCTTAGATTCTATAAGGGATAATAATTATAATTGCTTATCAAAACGTAATTATGTTAAAAATTATTCATCATTAAAAACTAAATTCAATGAAGTACTGGAGTAATAATGGGGTTTGTAATTTCTTTTTTATTTGTATTTTTTATAATTGGCCTTTCTACAATATTTGAAAAGAAGAAAATATTATCAATAGAAGGCTCTCGTAAATTTGTTCATATAGGAGTTTGTAATTGGTGGTTTATTGCAATGTATTATTTTATTTCACCAATTGTTGCAATTATTCCTTTCTGTTTTGTAATTATTAATTATATTTCATACAAAAAAAATATTTTTAGTGCAATGGAAAGAGGAGAAGGTGTTAAAGATTTAGGCACTGTTTATTATTCAATTTCTCTTTGTATTTTAGCTTTATGGTCTTTTTTTATCAATTCACCTGAGGTTGGATTAATTGGTATTTTAATAATGGGATATGGAGATGGTTTTGCTGCAATTGTTGGTAAAAAATGGGGAAAGCGTGCCTTTGTTTTAAATAACAATAAAACAATATTAGGAAGTATAAGTGTATTTTTAATATCTTTTATTATTTCATTATTAATTATAAATTATTACTTATCGCCTTCAATTTCTGATTTATTTGTTTTTAGTTTAATTATTGGTGTTATTTCTATGGTTGTTGAAGCTATTACCCCAATCGGTTTTGATAATATTAGTTTACCATTAATAACTAGTTTATTATATTATGGGATTACAAAATTTATTTAAAGGATTTTTTATGGCTTTTGGAATTGGTTTTGTTTTAAGTTTTGTAATTGCATATCCTGCTTATAAAAAAAATTCACTTTCTTTTAGTGGCTTATTAGCTGCATTATCTTTAGGGGCATTATTATATTTTTTAAGTTCATTGCTTATCTTTAGTACAATGATCGTATTTTTTGTCTCATCATCTTTGCTTTCAAAATTTAAAAAAAAGGATATATATGATAAAAATATTGTTGATAAAGGATCATGTAGAGATTATATACAAGTTTTTGCAAATGGGGGAGTTGCTCTAATTTTTGCTTCTTTGTATAAAATATCTAATAATGAGCTTTTCCTCTCTGGAGCTGTAATTGCTTTTGCTTGTGCAAATGCTGATACATGGGCAAGTGAAATAGGAAGTCAATCTAATGATATTCCAATATATATTTTTAAAAGAGAACCAGTAGATATTGGTCTTTCTGGTGGTGTGACTAAACTAGGTTTTATTGCTTCTTTTTGTGGTTCATCTCTTATTTCTTTATGGTATGTCTCAATATTAATATTTGAAAAAGGCTTTCAAACTAAATATTTATTTTTGTTATTATTAGTTTCTGTTGCTGGGTTTGTAGGTTCGGTTATTGATAGTTTTTTAGGTGAAATTTTTCAAGCAAAATTTGTATCATGGAAAGATGGAAAAAGTATAACTGAATTAGCAATTGAAGATTTTAAAAAAAATAAAATAGTCTCTGGAATAAAATGGATAGATAACAATTTAATTAATTTTTTAAGTGGATTAATATCTTCTATTTTAGGTGTTTTAGTAGCTGTTAATTTTTAAGTATTAATTTTTATTATCCTATCTTTCAATCTATTCTAATTAAATTATTGTATTCATTTAAAAAAGTAAAATCTTTCAAGGAAAATGTTATAACTAAATATATGTTTAGTAAAAGTTGAATTATTTAATATTTTTTCTTTATAAAGTATTATATTATTGACAATAGTGTGTATTACACATTATTGTATCAGTGGAGATAAGATATGGATGAAAAAAATAAAATTATAGAGAACTTATTTGGAGAATTAAAAAGAGGTACTTTAGTAATGAGTGTTCTCTTAAATGTAAAAGATCCAATATATGGATATTCATTAGTTGAACAATTGAAAAGCAAAAATGTGAAAGTTGAAAAGAATACACTTTATCCATTATTAAGGAGATTGGAAAATCAAAAATTATTAATTAGTTATTGGGATACTAGTGAAAATAGGGCTAGGAAATATTATGAAATTAGCGAATTAGGTGATGAGATTTTATTAAAATTATTAAATGAATGGAACTCAATAAATAAAAGTATTGAAAAAATGATATAGGAGGTTCTTATGGAATTAGTTGATAAATATGTATATGCAATAGGAAGGAAATTGCCTTATGGGATAAGAGGTGAAGTTGAACTTGAATTAAAATCATTATTATTAGATGAGATTGAATCAAAATATGGAAACAATCCTACAAATGAAGATTTAAAAATGCTTATTAGTGAGTTTGGATCTCCATCTCAAGTTGCTTCTCGCTATAGAAAAGATAGCTCTATTATTGATGAAAAATATTCTAGTATTTATTTTTTATTAATAAAAATTTTATTTTTAGCAATGAGTATAGCTTTTAGTATCGTATTTTTTATTAATATGGTATCTGAATTTGATAATTTCAATATTTTATCAAATGTATTAACGCTTTTTTCAAATATAATATCATCAAGTTTAAGTGCTATTGGTGCTATATCTTTATTATTTATTATTTTTACAAGATTTTTTAACGATAAACAATTTGAATTTGAAAAACCTTGGTCAATAAAAGAGTTGGATGATATTGTAATAAAAAAGGAAAAGCAGTCAAAAATTAGTGTTGTTTTGGAATTGTTTTTTACTATATTTTTTTTAGTTTTAATAAATTATAATCCAAACTTAATTTCATTAGCTGAAAAATCATTTGAATTAAGTACTATCTCTTTAGGACATTATGTAAATATTGAAGTCTTTAAAATGGTATTAGTTTTTGTTAATGTGGTTTGGACTTTAGAAATAATTGGATCTTTTATGAAACTATTTATTGAAAATATTAAAATCATAGATTTGTATGAGATTGTAATTAATATTTTAAATATTGTATTGTTGATATATATTGTTCAATTGAAAGATTTATATATAAATTATATTAACTTATTAGGCTTTAGAGGTATTCTTGTATTTGTTACTGGAATA
>CAZPTG010000253.1:0-3622 GCA_964589355.1 uncultured Spirochaetaceae bacterium | reverse complement strand
TTTTTCTTGTCTTAATTGTGCTGATTTTATTGATAAAAGATTAAAAGAGTATTGTGATTTTTCTTCAATCCAAGAATATAAACATAAAGGAAAAGCTTATGTTTTGTGGTTAACTTTTGTACCTTTTGTTTATGTTTTTTCTTTATTATTATTGTTAATTGGTTTTTCAGTTATTCCTTTATTAATTAATATTGGTTTTATATATTACGTTTATAGAGAGTTTATAATTTTAAAACCACTTTTTGAAAAAAATATTAAAGATTCAGAGGCTAAAAATGTACATGGAGTTATTGAACCTGAGGATGAAGTATTAAATACAATAATTTTTACAGCTCATCATGATAGTGCTCCGCTATTAAATATTAATAGAGGCGAAAAGGGATATTTTATGAATGTTGAAGTGCCTTTTATATTATATTTTCTTTCGTTCTTGATTAATATTGTTGAAGTTTTTGTTGAAATAATAACAAATAATTTGTTAAAAATTGGGTTTCCTCCTTTAACTTCTTTTATAATAATAGCATTATTATTACTATTTTCTCCAATTGTCTTTAAGTTGCGATCATATTATTCACAAGAAGGGTCTCCTGGAGCTGGTGATAATTTAATAAGTACAAGTATTTTGATTCAATTATCAAGATATTATAGTTGGGCAAAAAAAAATAACAAAGGTTTAAAAAATACTAGAATTATTTTTGCAAGTTTTGATGCTGAGGAAGTTGGATTACGTGGATCTAAAATTTGGTTTGAAAAACATCAAGCTTTATTAAAAAATGCTTTTCAGTTAAATTTTGATTGTATTTATAATTCATCTGATTTAGTTTTTGTTGATAGTGATGTTAATGGTTTAAAAAATTTATCAAAAGAAATAACTCAAAAATGTGTAGAATTAGCTAATGATATGGGATATAAAGTAAAAAAACATCCTTTACCTTTTTTAAGTGGTGCAACAGATGCTGCAAGTGGTATGGATATTGGAATAAAAGCATGTACTTTGATGGCTATAAATTTGGATGATGGAATAAAACACACTTATTTTCATACTAGAGAAGATACTGTTGATAAAATTGAAAAAGGTGCTGTTGAGAAAGCTATTGCAATTGCAATAAAATTATCTAAAAATGTAGATAATGATGATTTTTATTGGGAAAAAACGGAGAATAATAGAGTAGAAGAAAATAATGATAAAGATATTAAAGATTTAATAAAATTTAATAAAATATCAAGGCGTTAAAAATCTATATCAAAAAAAGTAATAGCATCTTTAGCATTTGATAATTCTTTTATATCTTTATTTAAATTATTTTTGTCTATATAAGGAATAGTGCCTTTTATTTTTATGTGAGTATCAAAAATTTCATCATTAATAACTGTTGAATAATTGCTTAATAGTCTTTTTATTTTTTCATATCTTTCATAAGAGGTCATTATTTCAAATTTACTTTTTTTTATTAATTCTTCACTTTTTATATAAGATATAACATTTTTTGCACTTTCTCCATAAGCTTTTACTAGTCCACCTGTTCCTAATAAGGTTCCTCCAAAATATCGTATAATAAGAATTGCAATATTAGTTAAATTACTTCCTTTTAATACTTCAAAAGCAGGTTTACCAGCAGTATTTTTAGGCTCTTTATCATCACTGAAACTATATATACTACCTTGATTCCCCATTATGGCTGCGTGGACTATGTGATTTGCATTTGGGTGTTCTTTTCTTGTTTTATTAATAAAATCTTTTAATTCTTCATAATTGTTTATTTTTTTTGCAATGGTAATAAATTTTGATTTTTTAAAATATAATTCTTTTTCAACACTGTTTAAAGGGGTTCTTAAATTCATAAGTATTATATTAAACAAGTAAAAAAGACTTATCAAGTATATAAAATAAAAATATAAAGTATTATGGGGTTTAAATTAATAATAAAGTAGGTTAGGGTTAAGAGATAAACTAAATATAGGAAGTGTAAAATGCAATTTGATGATAGTTCAAAACAAATTTTTTTAGAAGAATTAAATAAACATGAAAAAAAAGCTGTTTATTTTTTTATTCAACAAAATGGGAATTCAAGTACCATAAACGTCGATTTAACTGATGAAGGTGAAATAGAAACTTTTGATGAAGTTCCTGTTGTTTTTGGTGAAGGTGCTAAAGATGCTTTAGCTTATGCAAAATTTGTATTAACTGAAAATGGTTTATCATTAGTAGATCTAAGACAAGCTTCAAATGAATCTTGTTCATGTGATGATGGTAGTTGTAATGATGGTGGTTGTGATTGTCAATAAATAAAGGTAATCTTAAACTTAAAAAAGGGTTGTTGCAAAAGTCTATTTTGACTTAGTAGCAACTTTTTTAATGTTCAGTATTTATATTTTAAAAAATAGATAAAAAAAACCGTTGTTCGTTTTGTTTGAACTTTCAACGGTTTTTTATAATTTAATTTAAATGGGTTTTTATTCAAATTCTATACTATGAGATAACATTTTTTCTCCATCAAAAATAAAGTTACCAATAAATTTTTCACCATTAAGAGCTTTTTCTAACCAGAGCTCATCATCTTCCCACATTTTATCTAAAGGTAGTTGATCAAGAGGACACCAAAAAGGCGTTGCCTCTTCATTGTCAATTAGTTCTCCTTGTGCCCCATTTCCAACATATACATAGCCTCTCATTGAAAGTCCATCTTTGAATTGGAAGTTAAGAGTTCCAGTATACTTTAGATTATCTGCAGTATAACCTGTTTCTTCTTTGAATTCTCTATATGCAGCTTCTATTGCTGTTTCTTCTAATTCAATATGTCCACCAGGCCCGTTCACTAAACCTTTTCCTAAACCTTGTTTTTTGTTTATTAAAAGAACATTATTATCTTTAATTACATAAGAAAGAACACATCTTTCTTCAGGATCCCAAGCATCCCAATCGATTTCACTAACATCTTCAGGACATACAAATGTATTTTCTTCTTCTTCTTGACGTTGAGCTTCTTCTTCCTTTAATCTCTTTTTTTCAGCTTCTTCTGGGTGTTCTTCTAACCAACAGCTTTCACAAAGATTTTCATCTCCACCAATAATTCTATCAAATTTTAGCTTTTTATTACATTTATTACAGTGAAGTTTAAAGGGCCAAACTCGATCTCTAAATATAAATCCAATAGCAATTGGTATAATTATAGCAACATACCCTAAGAATATTGGTAACTCTTTAATTAATACAATTACTAATAGTATATTATATAACAATAATAATGCAGCAATATAAATTGTTGCAAAACGCTTTTTTTCTGAGTGGTCAAATTTTCTTTGAGAAATGTTAATTAATAAAATAAACATTAAAAACCACATAAAATTATCTGCAAATTTTTCTAACATGAATTAAGAGTATATATTAAAAGCTCTATTAGTCAATAATACTAATGACTATATAAATAAGTTATGGTGATTTATTTATATAATTATTTAAAATCAATGAGTTGCTTTAGATTTTACAATGGAGTAAAATAAAATATCTTAGAAATATATTGGAGGAAGTTAAGATTTTATCTTAACAAATTAAATTATGAATATTGAATCTTATATTGATCATACTGTCTTAGCAGCTGATACTACATCTAAAAAAATTAAA
>CAZPTG010000252.1:0-3640 GCA_964589355.1 uncultured Spirochaetaceae bacterium | reverse complement strand
CTACCCCATGCAAATGATGAGAAAGGAGCTATATAAACTTCTTCTTGTGCAATTAATGTATTTAATTCTGAAGATCTACTATATGCTGTTACCAAATTAGGAGCTAATTCTTCAAGTTTTTGCCAACCTACTTCTGTATCTTCAAAATCGCCAGTATATGCTTTTGTTAACATATATATAAATGCAGGACCATATGTTGTTGTGATTGTAGGAATAGAGACTGAACTAGCATAAGCTGGATCTAAAAGATCTTTCCAACTTGTAATTTCATCACATTTATCTGTTCTATAAAATAAACCCAAATTTGAAAGAGAGTATCCAATTCCATAATTTCCACCAATAGGATCTTTTGCTTGTTCCATAATTGAATCAAGGTTAGTAATAGCACTAGGATCATAAGGTTTTATAACACCTGCTTCTTTTGCTTTATAAGTATGAGATCCTGCAAATAATGCAACATCTACAACAGGATTTTCTTTCCTTGCAACCATTTTTGTAAGTCTATCTGAATTATTACCAGTTTCAACAACAATTTCACAACCATATTCTTCTTCAAAAGGAGTAATAATATTTTTTTCCAAAATATCCATATTATAGCCCCACATTGAAAGAGTTAATACCTCATTATCATATAGTTTATCTGATCCTTCACTTTCTTTATTTCCTTGAGCAATCAAAAAACTAAAAGAAGTTATTAAAACTAAACACATTACCAAAATTTTTTTCATTTTTTTCCTCCGAAGCTGTTAAACGCTTAACTAAATAAAACCATAACATAATTATATTGTCAACTTTTTTTTACATAAAAATGCGCAATTTTATTGACAACTACATATTTATATGTAATTAATTAGTTAATCGCTTAATTTAAAAGGAAAATTTTTTTATGGGTACTCTTAAAGACATCGCTGAGGAGGTAGGAATATCACCAGCTTCAGTTTCTTTATATTTAAACAATAAAAACACAAATCGTGTTGGCGAAAAAACTAAAAAGAAAATTGATATCGCAGTAAAAAAACACAATTACAGTATTAACATATTTGCAAGATCACTTGCCACCTCAAAATCAAAACTAGTTGGAATATTAATACCAACCTCACAACCATTTTTTTTAAATGAATATACAAATGAATTACTTTCAGGAATTCAAAGCAAGCTAGCTGAATATGGTTATGGCATAGTATTTTTACCTGCTAGTAAAACATCTTCGATTGAAATAATTGAAGAACAATTAAAAAGAAGTGTTGGCTGTGATGGATACATTGTTTTTTCAACAGGCTTCTGTAGTAAAGAACAAATGGAAAAAAATATTAAAAATGTTAACAATCTTAATCTACCATACGTTACTTTGAACATACCTAAACTTGATACAAACATAAATCAGATATTAATTCCTGCAATTCACTATCCCAAAGGAATAGAATATTTAGTAAGCAAAGGACATAAAAATATAATAACATTACTTGGAAGAAAAAATGGATATAACTCACAAATATTATATGAAAATACAGTTAATTTATATAAAAAATTAAACCTAAGTGAAAATATTGATAAAATATATTTTGGAGATTATGAAGCATTAAAATCTACTAAAGTAGCATTAAAAGCCTTAGAATTAAATAATAATGCAACAGCTATTTGTTGTATGTCCGATGTAATGGCAATTGGAGCTATAAATGCTTGCAATATGTTATCTTTAAAAGTCCCTGACGATATATCAATAATCGGAAGAAACAACTCTGAGGTAGCTAAATTATCTTATCCACGAAT
This sequence comes from uncultured Spirochaetaceae bacterium, assembly GCA_964589355.1. Lineage (GTDB taxonomy): Bacteria > Spirochaetota > Spirochaetia > Sphaerochaetales > Sphaerochaetaceae > Pleomorphochaeta. The sequence goes on along the minus strand of CAZPTG010000252.1, from coordinate 1,870 downwards.
TTCGACAGTAGATTTAATGATGAGACAATCAGGAAGAGCTGCAGCATCTCTTCTTCATGAATCAATAAATGGCGAAGAAGCAATTCAACAAATATTTATAAATGAAGAAATCATTGAAAGAGATTCTATTAAGGATTTAAATAATGAAAATTGATTTAATAATAAAAAATGCAAACATATATAATGTTTTTATAAAAAAATGGATTCATTCAAATTTATGTATTTTAAATGAAAAAATATTATATATAGGTTCAATTGAATCTTTAAACATTGAAGCAGAAAAAATTATTGATATAAATAATCAATATATAATCCCCTCATTTATCGATACTCATATGCATATAGAAAGTTCATTTTGCACACCAGAAATTTTTTCAAAAGAAGCAATAAAACATGGAACTACAACAGTTGTAGCTGAACCACATGAAATTGCTAATGTTTTTTCTAAAGATGGAATTTCACAAATGATTGAACAATCAAATAATCAAATTGTTGATATATTTTATGGCCTACCAAGTTCAGTTCCATCTACCTCTTACAATTTAGAAAATAATGGTGGAGAAATCACAAAAAAAGATATCGAAGATTTATATGAAAATTACAACAGTATTATTTGTTTAGGTGAAGTAATGCAATATCAAAGCTTTATAAATGACTTTGAAGATTTAGCAATAAATAAACAAAAAAATAAAACTATTGATCTAATTAATGCAACGAAAGAAAAAAATCAATTATTAGCAATAGAAGGGCATTGCCCGTCTGTTGTAGATTTTGATTTAGCATCAGTTTTATATTTTGGAGTAAATTCAGATCATTGCCTTCAAACACCTAGGGGTATGTTAAATAGATTTGAACAAGGAATGTTTGTTCAATTACAAGATAAATCTATTACAAAAGAAAATATCGATATATTAATAAATGAAGACTTTAGTGGATTATATAGTTTTGTTACAGACGATTGTCCTCCAAACATTTTGGTTGAAAAAGGTCACATTGATTATATATTTAAAAAAGCTTTATCATTTGGACTATCTTTTGAAGATGCAATAATTGCATCTTCTTATTCCCCTGCAAAAAGAATGAGTTTTAGAGATAGAGGAGCAATAGCACCTGGATATATTGCTGATTTTTTAATAATTGATAAATTAGATTCTAATTTTAAAATATTAAATGTCTTTAAAAATGGAAAAAATATTGAAACTACAAATTCAACAAAAAACAATATAGAAAGAAGATTTCCTCATTCATTTTACAATAGTATTAATATTAACAAAAACTTTAATATAGATAATGCATTAAATTTAAAATTTTCAGATAAAAAATGCATAAAAAGTAAAATTATGAGAAAAAATACATTATCTACTTATACAGAATTAGCATACAAAAATTTTGAAATTAAAAACAATGAAATTCAATGGCAATTCGATAATTGTAATCTTGTTCTTAGTATAAATAGATATGGCAAAAACACTTATGGATTTGGATTTATGGATGGAACACCTATAAAAAATGGTGCTCTATGCTCATCTCATTCCCATGATAGTCATAATATTCTATTACTTGGAGACAATAAAAAAGATATGAAAATTGCCTATAATAGAATAAAAGAGATCCAGGGAGGAATTGTACTTGTCATAGATAATAAAATAATAAATGAAATACCACTAAATGTAGGAGGAATTATTTGTGAAATTGAAATGGAAACTCTCTCCTCATTAATAATTGATATTCAAAATAATTTAATAAAATATGGTGTAAATCATCCTAATCCGCTAATGAGCTTATTAACTATTTCTTTACCCGTAAGTCCTAAAATTAAAATTTCTGACAAAGGTTTAATAGATGTAGAAAAGCAGATAATTATTAATTT
>CAZPTG010000251.1:0-3650 GCA_964589355.1 uncultured Spirochaetaceae bacterium | reverse complement strand
TTTGATAAATATGGAATGTTCGATGAAAAATATAATCTTATTGAGGATTATCCATATTATTTAAAACTAGTCAGAAAAGGTGAAACGGTATTTTTTTATAACGAAATCACTATAAAATATAGATTAGGAGGAGTAAGTACATCTGGCAAGGCAAATATAAAACTTTCCAATGATAGAATAAGAATTATAAAAAATGAAATATTCCCTTTTATTAATAAAAAAAGCAACAATAGCTTATACAACTGGAAGGCATTTGAATATTATTATGAAATAAACAACAGAAAAATTAATCTACAGTTAATGTTGAAATACCCAAAAGAAATTTTTCTGAAAGTGTTAAATAGAATGGATATTATTAAAATCAGACCAAAAAAAATCATAAAAACAAGGAAGGAATAAATTGGTGAATAAATTAATTTATATAAAAAAGAATGGGGACTTAAATACAGGTTATCTATCTTTTTTCGAATCCAATAAAGATATTCCATTTGAAATTAAAAGAATTTATTATATTTATGAAGTCCCAGTTGGAACAAAACGAGGGATGCATGCTCATAAAAATTTAAAACAGTTATTATGGTGTTCGTATGGAAGGATAGAAGTTATGTTGGATAATGGAAAAGAGAAAATTTTTTTTATATTAGATTCTCCAGAAAAAGGTTTGTTAGTCGGAGGGGGAATTTGGCATGATATGATTTGGAAAAAAGAGGGGTCGGTGTTATGTGTGGCTGTTTCAGAATATTATAATGAAGATGATTATATTAGAGATTATAACGAATTCATGAGATGTGTAGAGGAAGGTTGTTGGAAAGATGAAAATAAATTTTAACAGATTAGACAGAGGTTATTTCAAATTTAAAGATGAGTATGATCAAGCGGTTATTAAAACCCTCGAGTCTGGATGGTACATACTTGGAGAACGGGTAGAAAAGGTTGAAAACAGTTTTAAAGAGTTTATTGGAACACGATATTGTGTAGGCTTGAACTCGGGCCTGGATGCGCTTATTTTGGCTTTCAGAGTTCTTAATCTGGAAGAAAAAGATGAAGTGATAGTTCCGGCCAATACATATATTGCTTCGATAATAGGAATAACTGAAAACAGAGCAATTCCGGTATTCGTTGAACCGGATGAATTTTATAATATTGATGCAGATAAAATTGAAGAAAAAATCACTAAAAAGACAAAGGCAATTTTGGCAGTTCATTTATATGGGCAGGCTGCCAATATGGAAAGAATTAAAGAAATTTCAACCAAATACAATTTATATTTAATTGAAGATTGTGCGCAGAGTCATGGAGCAAAATTTAAAAATAAAACAACTGGAACTTGGGGGGATATTGGATGTTTTAGTTTTTACCCTACGAAGAATCTAGGAGCTTTTGGCGATGCCGGGGCTATAGTTACTGATAATCAAGAAATATATGAAAAGATTAAAATGCTGAGAAATTATGGCAGCAGAATCAAATATCAGAATGAATTGGTTGGAGTCAATTCGAGATTGGATGAAATTCAAGCGGCTTTGCTTAGTGTGAAGCTGTCAAATTACAGTGAATTGAGGAAGGAAAGAGAAAAAATAATCGATGTATATCTGAATGGATTGCACGGGAATAAATTGATTCTGCCCAAGCTGCGAAAAGGTTCCGAATCCGTGTGGCATCAATTTGTAGTTCGAGTGGACAATAGAGATGGTTTCAAAAATAAAATGGAAGAAAATGGAATAAAAACACAAATTCATTATCCCATACCGCCGCATTTGTCAAAGGCGTACGAGTATCTGGGATTCAGAAGAGGGGATTTTCCTATAACGGAAAGATATTCTGATACTATTATCAGTTTGCCACTTTATGATGGAATGACGGAAGAAGAGGTTGCCTATGTTATTGATGTTGTAAACAAATACGGTCATATCAGGGGGGATTAAATGAAATTGAGGATCTGCAAGATAAATTTTCATGATGAACTGGAGACAAGTAGAATCGACCGTTTTATAATGGACCCCAACACTAATGGAGAGTTTATCAATACTGCAAAGTATCTCTCCTACCACTCCGCCGGCAAATTCTGCGAGGATTCAGTCTGTGTTGAAGACATCGATAAAGGGGCAATAAAGTGTGTCTTGATGTCGGCATCCACAAAAGAAGATGAAGACATTATTATTTCCCATCCCGGGACAACCTTTGCGGGGTTAATTTTCAACATCAGGGACGAAATTGATGAGATGGTGAAAGCTGTTGGTTTGATTGAAAAATATTATAAATCAGATTACAAAAAGATTGTGCTAAAAACATCGAATTCACACTACGGAAATCAACCGAATCAAAAGAGTGATTATATTTTGATGAAAAAAGGATATGAACCCGGGTTTACTGCATTGGCAAATATTATTGATTTGTCAAATATCAATGAAGAAGTTGAAGCCTTGGAATTGTACAACAGCAGAAAAAGAAATCAAGTCAGAAAATCCATAAGGCAAAATAGTTTCAGTTTTATGGAAACTGGGGATATTCCGGAAGCGATATGGCGAAATTTGAATATGAACCTTAAAAGAAAATACAAAACACAATCAACGCATAACTATTCGGAAATAGTCAAGCTGCAAACCATGTTTCCTGAAAAAATAGTTCCATATGCGGCCTATAAAAGCAACGGGGATTATGGAGCGTTTTCACTTGTATATAAATTCAAGAATGTTTTTCACACGCAGTATCTTGACATGAACTATGATTTGAGCAGGGAAAATCCAAATCACTTTTTTTTGCATAATCTGATTTTGCAGGCAATGCGTGAAGGATACAAGTATTTTAGTTTTGGAGGAAGCACGGAGAATGGCGGAGAATATCTGAACGAGGGGCTTTTTAGATTTAAAAACGGTTTTGGAGGGGGGACTATATTGCTGCCCCAGTACATAAAGGAATTATAATGCTCTATCAGTAAATGGCGACCAAGCGAATAACGGAAGATGCCAGTATCAAATTATGCGTTCCGTGGATTAAAAGGTGAAAAAGGAAAAAATATTATGAAAAAAATGATTATTAATCTTGCCCCGACCGGCATGATACCCACAAAACAAATTACTCCGCATGTTCCAGTATCAGTTGATGAAATTGTCAATTGCGTCGAACAATGCTATTTGTTGGGGGCGTCAATGGTGCATATTCATGCAAGAGATGAAGACGGTAAACCAACATACAAGAAAGATGTTTATTCAAGAATAATATATGGAATAAGAGAAAGGGTTTCCGATATTGTCATAGTTGCATCTACAAGCGGAAGAAACTTCAAACAATTTTCAAAGCGTTCGGAAGTTCTTGAGCTTAAAGGAGACCTTAAACCCGATATGGCAAGCTTGACATTGGGGTCGATGAACTTTATTAATCAGGAGAGCGTTAATTCTCCCGAAATGATTAGGAGACTCGTATATAAAATGATGGAAAATGATATTAAACCGGAACTCGAGATTTTCGATTTAGGCATGATAAATTACAGCAAGTATTTGATAAAGAAAGAATTAATCGAAGGACCTCATTATTATAATATTTTTATGGGGAGCATCAATTCCATTCAAGCAAAGCATTCTCATCTGGGGGCGGTTGAGCAAGATCTGCCGGAGAACAGCATAAAATCCTATGCGGGTTTAGGAAAATCCCAG
>CAZPTG010000250.1:0-3665 GCA_964589355.1 uncultured Spirochaetaceae bacterium | reverse complement strand
AATAATTTTAGGCCTAATTTTATTATATTATGGTTTGGGGCTTGCAAAAAACGGTCTTAGAAGTTTTTTACCAGCAACTCATATTACTAATGCTATTAATTATATTGTTTCACCTATAAATGCTATTTTTATCATTTTATATGCAATAATTTATCTTTATGGAGCAATTACAACAAAAAATTTAGAAAAAAGTGAGGTTGAATTAGATGATTAATACAAGTTTAGCATCAACTATATTAATAGGAAGCTTTATCTTTTTGTTAGTATTGAGAATGCCAATAACATTTTCATTATTTTTGTCTGCTGTAGCAACAGCTTTATATTTAAACATACCATTATTAACGATTGTTCAAAGACTAGTAAGTGGTGTTAATTCGTTTTCATTATTAGCAATACCCTTTTTTATTTTAGCAGGGGAAATGATGAGTCGAGGTGGGATATCAAGAAGATTAATCAATTTTTCTAATGCTATTATAGGAAGATATAGAGGTGGTTTAGCTCAAGTAAATATTTTAGCAAGTATGTTTTTTGGAGGCATTTCAGGTTCAGCTGTTGCTGATGTTTCTTCTATTGGAACAATGATGATACCCATGATGAATGCAAAAGGCTATGATGAAGATTTTTCTGTTGCTGTTACTGTTACAAGTGCCTGCCAAGGAGTAATAATCCCTCCAAGTCATAATATGATTATTTTTGCATTAGCTGCCGGAGGCGGGGTAAGTGTTGGAAAATTATTTTTAGGTGGACTTGTCCCTGGTGTTATTCTTGGAATATGTCTTATGATTGTTACATATATAATTGCTCGAAAACGAAATTATCCTAAAGAAAGAAGATATACTTTTAAAGAAACTTTAAAAGTAAGTGCGGATGCAATATTAGGAATGTTTACCATGATTATTATTATTGGTGGTGTAGTCTCTGGTGTTTTTACTGCAACTGAAAGTGCTGCTGTAGCAGTTGTTTATTCTTTTTTTATTACTTTTTTTGTTTATAAAGAAATTAAATTGATAGAGTTAAAAGATATACTATTAGCATCATTAAAGACTTTGGCTATGGTAATGAGTTTAATTGCAGCAGCTTCTTCTTTTGGTTATTTATTAGCTTTTTTAAGAATTCCTCAAGCTATAACAAATTCATTGATAAGTATAAGTAGTAATAAAATAGTTCTATTGTTGTTAATAAATATTATGTTATTACTTCTTGGTACAATTATGGATATGGCACCTTTAATTATAATTTGTACACCAATATTATATCCTGTAGTAGTAGGGGCTTTAGCAATGGATCCTGTACAATTTGGTGTTGTTATGATTCTTAATTTAGCAATTGGTCTCTGTACTCCACCAGTTGGATCTGCGCTATTTGTTGGATCAGCTATTGGTAAAATATCAATTGAAAAAGCTACAAAAAGTATGATTCCTTTTTATTCTATTATGATAATTGTGCTTTTAAGTATTACATTTATACCTCAATTAACTTTAACTATTCCATCTTTAATGGCTTAAAAATAAAGCTAGGATTGCTAAAAAAGCAAACCTAGCGAATTATTTATTAATTAGTTTGTTTAGAAACTTCCATATTTTTAGGTAAAGTTAAATCTAGAAGTAATGATAATAAGAATACAATAGCAACACAGTTGTTAGATAGTTCTTCTGCTACTAATTCAGGTAATATTTTAAATAGTTCATTAGCTGAAGGGAAGCCTAAGCCAATTGCCAATGCAAAAGCTGCAATTAGGCTATTTCTTTGATTTAAACCAGCTTTTGCTAGCATTCTAATTCCTGAAATAACTATTTGTCCGAACATGATAATTGTACATCCTCCAAGAACAGATTCCGGAAGTGTGTTAAAGAAAGCTCCAATTGGTGGGAAAAGTCCAGCAAGAATAAGTGCAATACCACCAGTTGCAATTGTAAATCTATTTACAACCTTTGTCATTGCTATGATTCCAACGTTTTGAGAAAAAGATGTAACTGGAAGACAGCTAAATAAACCAGAAAGGGAAGAAGAATAACCATCACAAGCAAGTGAGCCTGATATTTCTTTTTCATTAGGTTCTCTTCCAATACCCATTACACAACAAGCTGTTGTATCACCTATTGTTTCAGTTGCTGAGACAATAAAAACTAGTATAACAGAAATAATTGCACCTAAATTAAATGTAGGTTTTACAGGTAAAAATTTAGGAATATCTAATATTGCAATATTATTAAATGCAGAAAAATCTACTTTCCCCATAAATAATGCAACAATATAACCAACAACTAAACCAAATAAAATTGCTAATTGTTTTAAATATCCTTTTGCAAAAATTGTAAATAATAATAATGAAATAAGAGTTACAAATCCTAATAACATATTTTGTGCAGATCCGAAATCAGCAACATAGCCGCCGCCAAAACTTCTAGCACCTACAGGCAATAATGACATTCCAATGGAAATAACAACACAGGCTGAAACAACAGGTGATATAAATCGTTTCCAATATTTAGCTAATAATCCTAAAGTACCTTCAACTAAACCACCAACAATAATAGCTCCAACTACAGCAGAATAACCAAAATTAGCAGCAATATAACTTAGAATTGCAACAAAGGTAAAGCTAACACCCATAACAACAGGGAGTCCTGATCCAACTCTCCAAATAGGGAAAAGTTGTATAAGTGTTCCTATTCCAGCAATAAACATACAGTTTTGTAATAAAGTCGTTGTTGTACTTTGGTCTAATTGCCCACTACTAGCAACAATGATAATTGGGACTATATTTGCGACGAACATAGCAAGTACATGTTGAAGTCCAAAAGGAATAGCTTTTCCAAGAGGCACTTTCCCATCTAACTGATATATATTATCAATAGATGCTGTCGAATTTGAGTTTTTCATAAAAATGTTCTCCAAAATTAATGTATATGTAAGTTAAATTTATTGCAACAATTAGCAACAAACTTACAAGGAATGATCGTAATATAATTTTAGAGCTAGCACAAGTTTTTTTTGTAATTGATATATATTTATCTAAATAAACTATGTTTGTTGGTTTTAAACATAACGAATGTATAGTATTAATAATTATTATTAATATAGATATTGATATTATTATTTTATTTTTTTTAATGGCGATAGACAATATTATTGTTTTATAGCTATTTTTTTACTTTTTTATCAAAGGATTTCAAAAATTATTTTCTCTACTTTGGAGTTCTTGTAAGAATTAAAAATGCTTATTATTTTTAATAAATTCTTAAAGATTGCATTATAAAAAATTAATATTTACTAAAGCAAATAGATTTATAATAGTTTTAGATAAAATTTAAAATTTGAGATAATTTTTTAATTTTGATCACGTTATTGTTATTAAAACTTGTATTATTTTGATTTATTGCAAATGCTATCATTTTTGCATTTAGTGCAGCTTGGATGCCACTATAAGCATCTTCAACTACAAAAGAATTTGAGGGGGATATATCTAGCATTTGTGCTGCTTTTAGAAAAACTTCAGGATCAGGTTTGGATTTTGAAATATTTGTACCATCACTAATTGCATCAAATAAATCAATAAGTTTTATTTGATTTAATATAAACTTTGCATTTTTGCTTGAAGATCCTATTGCAGAAGATATCCTTTTTCTTTCAATTTAAATAAGGTGTTTTTTACATCATCACTG
>CAZPTG010000249.1:0-3667 GCA_964589355.1 uncultured Spirochaetaceae bacterium | reverse complement strand
AGATCATCAAATTAATATTATTGATACTCCTGGCCATGTTGATTTTACTGCTGAAGTTGAAAGAGCACTTAGAGTTTTAGATGGTTCTGTTGCTGTTTTTTGTGCAGTAGGAGGTGTTGAACCTCAAACAGAAACTGTTTGGAGACAAGCTGATAATTACAAAGTACCAAGAATAGCTTTTGTAAATAAAATGGATAGATTAGGAGCTGATTTCTACAATGTTGTTAAAGAAATGGAAACTAAATTAAAAGCTAACCCAGTTCCATTATTTATTCCTGTCGGCAGTGAAAATGATTTTAAAGGTATAATTGATCTAATCAACTTTAAATTTTTAACTTACAATCCTAACGATTATGGACGAACTATTATTGAAAAAGAAATTCCTAGTGAGCTACAAGAATTAACTGATGAATGGAGAGAAAATCTCATAGATAAAGCCTCTTCTTTTGATGATAAAATAATGGATTTATTTTTCAATGACGAAGAAATTGATTCACAACTATTAAATTCTGCAATTAGAAAGGGTTGTTTGAAACGAGAATTACTACCTGTTTTTGTAGGCTCATCTTTAAAAAATATTGGTGTTCAACCAGTACTTGATGGTGTTATTAATTATTTACCAAGCCCTTCAGATGTTACAAGCATGTATGGAATTAATATAAAAAAAGACACAGATGTCCAAATATTACATGATGAAAATGCTCAACCTCTTGCTCTTATTTTTAAGATCCAAGCAGATAGAGAAGCTGGTATATTATCATATGTTAGAGTATATCGTGGTAAACTAAAAAAAGGTTCAAATATTTATAATGTAACTAAATCTAAACGAAATAGAATTGGTAGAATATTAAGAATGCATGCTGATAGAAGAGAAGAATTATCCGAGTTAAATGCTGGGGATATTGGAGTTATTGTTGGATTTAAAGATGTTCAAACAGGTGATACCCTATCGAGTGAAGGCGATAAGATTTTACTAGAAAACATGACTTTCCCAACTCCTGTTATATCAATTGCAATTGAACCAAATTCCCAAAATGATAGTGCAAAATTAAAAAAAGCGTTAGTTCAATTATCAATGGAAGATCCTACTTTTACTTACAAAGACGATAGTGAAACGGGACAATTAGTAATAAGTGGTATGGGAGAACTACACCTAGATGTATTAGTCACTAGATTAAAAGATGAAATGAAAATTGAAGCCCACGTAGGTAATCCACAAGTTTCATATAGAGAAAGTATTACTCAAGAAAATTCTGGAGTTGAAGTATTTGATAAAGTTATTGCTAACAAAGACAATTATGCAAAAATAGGTATTGAAGTAAAACCTTTACCTATTAGAAGTGGTAACAAATTTTCAATCAAAGCAAAAACTAGAGGTATTGATCCAAAAATTATTGCAGCTATAGAGAGTGGAATTAAAAATTCATTCTTAAGTGGTATTAGATACGGTTATGAAGTTTGTGATACTGAAGTAATAGTAACAGAAATTGAATATAATGAATTAACTGCTAGTGAATTTGCTTTTGAAGCATGTGCTTCAATGTGTTTTGATAAAGTTTGTCAAAATGCTAATCCAGTTATAATGGAACCTATAATGGATGTTGAAATCATTGTTCCTAATCAATACATTGGTGAAGTAATTGGTAATTTAACATCAAGAGGAGGCATTGTACATAAAATTGATTCAAAACCTAACGCAGATCATATTAGTGCTGAATGCCCTTTATCAAAAATGTTTGGTTATTCAACTGCTTTAAGATCTACAACACAAGGTAGAGGAAATTTTTCAATGCAATTTGATCATTATGCTCAAAAAAATGAAAAATTATTTTAAGAAATAGACAAAGAATATGAGAGAGAAAAAAAATTTAAAAACTATTTTTGCTAAAAATTTGAAAACCAAAAGAAAAAGCCAAAAGTTAACTCAAGCAGAATTAGCTTCAATAATTGGAGTATCTTCTTCTTTTATTACAGAAATAGAAAATGGACGTAAAGCTCCTTCTTTTTCAAATATTGAAAAATTATCTCAAGCTTTAAATACACCAAGTTGGTCTTTTTTTCTTGAAAATGAGGATTTAATTAATCTTAGTTTGAATGAAAAAGATTTACTATCCTATGAGTTAAAATTGAAAATAAACAAAACTCTTGATGATTTTTTTATAGAAAAAACAAAAAAATAATTTTGTTTTATCAAATTAATGCACCTACATTTATTGTAGGTGTTTTTTTTAATTATTTACAGCTTAAAAAAATAGATGCAAAAAAAATTTAATACACTTGTTTTAACAATTTTTGCCAACTAACATATTTAAATAAATAGTTTGACATATGAAAATTGCAGGCGTAACATATAATATGAATACGCAATTAGCTTTATAGCAGCAAGGAGGAATTATGAGCGTTACCAGTACTGATTTAAGGAATGTCGCAATTGTTGGGCATAATGGTACCGGAAAAACCTCTTTAATGGAGCAACTACTCTATTATAGCAAGGTCATTTCCAAAGTAGAAAATTTAGAAAGTGGTAAAACAACTAGTGATTTCACAGAAGAAGAAATTAAAAAACAAATTTCGATACACACTAGTCTAGCAAATTTAGAGTGGGATAAAAAATGTCTCAATATCCTTGATACTCCTGGTTACTCAGGTTTTATTGGTGAAGCAATATGTGGTTTTAGATCAACTGAAGCTTCATTAATGGTTGTAGATGCAAGAGATGGAGCTCAAATCGAAACTATTAAACTTTGGCGTCGTTTAGATAATAGAAATAAACCTCGTGCAGTTTTTATTAATAAAATGGATAGAGATAGAGCTGATTATACAAATGTTATAAATGACTTAAGAGAGCATTTTGATGCTACTTTTGTTCCTACTTTTATCCCAATGGGTGAAGGTGAAGATTTTAAAGGCGTAATTAATTTAATCGAAGATAAAGCCTATTTCTTTGATGATAATAATAATGAAATAGTTAAAGATATTCCAGATGAATACAAAGAACATGAGAAAGAATATAGAGAACAATTAATCGAATATGCAGCCGAGGGCGCTGATGATTTAATTGAAAAATATTTTGAAGATGGAACTTTAAATCCAGAAGATATTAGAAGAGGCTTGCGAGAAGGATTAGCAGATAATAGAGTAGTACCTGTATTTTGTGGCTCAACCCTTAAAGGTAGTGGTATAATTTCTTTATTGAATTTTGTAGCACACAATTTCCCTTCCCCTATTAATCAAATTGAGTGGACAGTTAATGAAAATGATGAACATGTTAATATGAAAATAAATGATGAAGGGTATGCTAGTTGCTATGTTTTCAAAACAACCATTGACCAATTTAGTGGAAAATTAAGTTTCATAAAAGTTGCAACAGGTAAAATAAGCACTGATATCGAATTAACCAACCCTCAATTAAAGAAAAAAGAAAAAATTGGTAAAATTTATAGAGCTGTAGGGAAAAAAATAATTGAAACTGATAAATTAGTAGCTGGTGATATTGGAATAATTGCAAAAAGCAATATTTCTTCAACCAATTGTACTTTATTACAAAGTCCAAATAATCAGAAATTTTTATTCAAACCTCTTTCACTTCCTCATCCAATTTACACATTAGCTATTTCTACAGATGATAAAAAAAGTTCAGATAAATTAAATGAATCTTTACATAAAA
>CAZPTG010000248.1:0-3695 GCA_964589355.1 uncultured Spirochaetaceae bacterium | reverse complement strand
TTTATCAATAGATTTTGATGAAAATGGTAAAATTATAGGTGCTGGGGGATTATTTATACAAGCTCTTCCTGGTTGTAATGATGAAGATTTAGAAAAAATGGAAAAAAAAGCTTCTGCACTTCCATCACTTTCAAAGAGTATTACAAAAAATATTAATTTAAAAGAATATATTATTGCTAATTTTATTAATGCAAATCATCTTGCACATGAAATTGTAGGATTTTCATGTCCTTGTTCTAGAAATAATTTTTTAAAACATTTAGCAGGATTACCTAAAAAAGAAAAACATCAAATTCTACAAAACGGACCTTTTCCATTAACTCTTACTTGCTTTAATTGTAATAGCGATTATGAATTTAGTGAAAGTGAAATTAAAGAACTATTTAAATTATAATTACTTACAAATGAAATGTAAGTAGATAAATATATGAAAATATCTCTGGGGAATCAGAGGTGAGGAGACAATATGGTTTTTTTTGCAACGTGCGCAGCAAACCAACAAGATATTCTAGAACATGAAATTAATAATCTAGGAATTGAAGAGACCAAAATTAATAATGGTGGTGTAGAATTTGAAACAGATTTAGAAACTGCATACAAATTCTCCCTTTATACAAGAGTAGCTTCACGTTTACTTCTAGCTTTATATAGTGATGATGATGTGATTAATGCTGACGAGCTTTATGAAAGTGCAATGGAAATTCCTTGGGAAAATTGGGTAAACCCCGAAAAGACCTTTGCTATTACTCAAACAGTAAAACATTGTAGATGGTTAAAAAATGATCATTTTGCTGCCGTTAGAATTAAAGATGCTATTGTTGATAGAATAAAAAATAACTATGAAGGTGAAAGACCTAATGTTGAAAAAGATAATCCAGATGTAACTTTTCATATCCATGTTAAAGACGATAGTGTAATATATTTTGTAGATTTTTCAGGTAGAAAACTTCACAAAAGAGGCTATAGACTATCATTTATTGATGCTGCAATGAGAGAAACACTAGCTGCAACAATTTTAAAAAGAAGTGAATTTAGAAGAGTCTTAGAAGATGATAATTTAGAAACTATTCCAACATTATTAGATCCTTTTTGTGGAGCAGGTACTATTTTAATTGAAGCTGCACTTTGGGCAAGTAAAGTTGCTCCAGGTTTAATTGATGCAGAAAGATATGACTTTTTAAAGCTTCCTATTCATGATGAAGAGATTTGGACTAAAGTATTAGAGCAAGCTATTAAAGAAGAAGAAGAAGGCGCTAATAGAGATTTTAAATTTTATGGTTGGGATATAGATCCAAAAGCTATAAAAGTTGCTCAAAGAAATGCAAAAGCAGCTGGTGTTGCTGATAAAATCGAATTTTCTATAAAAGATTTTACAAAAATAACTAAAGACGATGTACCTTGTGATATTGGTTATATTGTAACTGACCCCCCTTATGGTATCAGATTAGATGATAGTTCTATTGAAGCACTATATTCTAAAATGGGAAAAACTTTAAATGAGAACTTTGGTGGATGGCATGCAACTATTGTTTGTGGAGAAAAAGAACTATTAGGCTATGTTAATATGAAACCTAATAGAACAAACTCTGTAATGAATGGTAATATTCCTTGCCAAGTTGCACATTATTATGTTTTTAGTGAAGAAGAAAGAAATGAGTTTATAAAAAAAGCACAAGAGAGAAAAAAAGAGAGATTATCTCAACCTCTAAGTGAAGGCTCTCAAATGGCATATAATAGACTTATAAAAAATCTAGATAAATTAAGACCATTAATGGAAAAAGAAAAAGTTACAAACTATAGAATATATGATGCTGATATGCCTGAATACAGTGCTTCTATAGATCTATATGATAATAAATATATTGTTTTAAGTGAATATGCAGCACCATCTCATATTGAAGAGGATGTAACACAAAGACATTTAGAAGAATTAGTTTTAGCTACTGAGAGAGCTACAAATATTGATATTGAAAAAATCTATGTTAAAACTAGATCTAAACAAAAAGGCAAAGATCAATACAAAAAATTAAATACTAAAAATCATTTTGTAATTGTAAGAGAAAACGAAGCTAAATATTTAGTTAATTTTGACGATTATCTAGATACTGGAATCTTTTTAGATCACAGACCTATTAGAAAAAAAATAAAAGAACTTGCTATGGATAGAAGATTCTTAAATTTATTCTGCTATACAGGAACTGCAACTGTACAAGCTGCTATGGGTGGAGCTCTATCTACTGTTTCTGTTGATGCATCAGCAACTTATTTAGATTGGGCTATTAAGAACATGGAATTAAACAATTTTAAAACTATGAATCATTTTTATTATAAAGAAGATTGTATGGATTATCTTTATAACTCTTATGATAAATATGATTTAATTTTCTGTGACCCTCCCACTTTCTCTAATGGAAAAGGTAGAGACTCTTTTGATGTACAAAGAGATCATAAAAGACTAATCCACCTTTGTATGAGACATATGGATAAAGACGGCATATTAATTTTCAGCAATAATAATAGGAAATTCCAATTAGATAATTACATATATCAAGATTACGATGTAAAAGATATAACACCTGAATCTATTGGATTAGATTTTGAAAGAAATTCCAAAATTCACCAATGTTATATGATAAAAGAACGACAAAAAATTAAGGTAAGAAAACATCCTAAAAAAGTTATTAAAAAAGATATAATCAAATAAATTATTAGTCTCTAGCAATATTGCTAGAGACTAAGTTTATTATGTGTAGTTGTTTCTTTTATTTAGATAGGTTGCTGACCTAATGATTCACCTATTAATAATTATAATCAAGCAAAAAAATTAACAAATCTAAACAAGGACTATATCAATTATAGTAAATTTCAATAATGATATCTATCAATATTAACTCAACTAAGTTGTTCAAATAATTCAAATATTTTTTTATCTTTATTGTCCCCACTATAATGAAAAGTTTTTAAACCAACATTACAAGCAGCTACAATATTATTAAAATTATCATCAATAAAATAAGCTCTTGAGGGACTAACACCTTCTTCTTTCAATATTGATTTAAAGAAACTTTCTTGAGGTTTATAATAACCCATTTCATAACTAGTATATATTTTGGATAATTTATCAAGAGCTCCTGTTTTTTTTATTTTCACCATATGAGGTGCAAATGTATTTGAGCCTAAAACAGCTTTTTTTCCTTTATCAATTATTTTTGCTACAATTAATTGAATTTTACTATTAACATATGGGCAAAAATGTTTTTCAAAAGGATTACCAATTACTTCAATATTAAAATCTTTTTCTATATGTTTCCAATAATCTTCAGTACTCATATTTCCACTGTCAAGTGGAGCTTGATAATCAAAATAATCTTTAATTATTTCAGCCCTTATTTTATTTTCAACATTATACTCTTCTAAAATAGAAGGCATGCAATCAATACCATATATTAATACATTTCCTGCATCAAATATGAATAGATCAATATTTTTAATTGGAGAAGGTATGTTTCTAAATAAACCTTTTATACAATTATCAATTGAAAAAGTAGTAATAACTCTATTGCATTTTGAATTTATTCCACATATAAAAAATCCTAATTTGAAAGCACAAGTATCTAAATTTTTTGAAAAATCAAAAACAACACATTCTTTATTATTAGTTTGAAGTTCATCAATACCCAATAACAAAGCACTAT
>CAZPTG010000247.1:0-3717 GCA_964589355.1 uncultured Spirochaetaceae bacterium | reverse complement strand
GTTATTGAAAAATCTTTAAAATTAGTTTTAATTTGTGATTTTAAAATTTTTGATGAAATAGTTAAAACATCATAATCTAAATTAACTGAATTTAAATCTAAAAAAACTTGATTGATTTTTTCTAAATCATAAAAAACATCTCCTGATTTAACTTTGAAATTAAAATCATTATTTATAAAATTAAAATCATTTAATAATAATGCTATTTTTCTATCCTCATAAGATAGTTTTAAATCACTAAATTCAAACTTTGAATTACCATTGACAATGTTTAAATTTAAAAAATCACAATTAAATAAATTTAGAATTCTATTATCTCTTAATTTAAAATTTAAATTTATAAAAGAAGAGCTAAAGTTTCTACTATCTCTTATATATTCTATATTTCCACTTTTTATAACAACACTAATATCATTATTAAAGAAATCAGAATCTAATATAAGTGATAAATCTACATTTTTTTCACTTATAATTTGATCAATTAAATTCTGAAAATCAATATCTCTTTCAAATGATGATTCACTCTTCTTATCTAATTTTGATTGTATGGCTATTGTATTATCTTTAATTTTAATTTTAGACAAAGAAGTGGCTAAATCACTGATATCAGAATTCAAATTAACATCAATATGTTCAGCACTTAATTTAAGATTTAACTTTTTATCAAAAAATATATATTGAAAATAATTATAAATACTTTGATTTATTTTTAAATCAGAAATTTCAATAATATTTTCACCATTTTTCATTAATTTTATTGTTTTTATGTTTTGATTTACTAAAAAAGATTCATTAATATCTTCAATTTCTAAAGAATAACCATTTGGCATCTCAAGATTAGAAAAGATGGCCTCATTTACAGCTTGAACAGGTGTTTTTGCATTTAATATGAAAATACCAATTGCAGAAATACATAGTAAAAGTATAATGATTATAGTAATAGTAATAACTGATTTTTTTGTACTATGATATTTCAAGTCCCTTCCTCCAATAGTATAATTACATTATAATACGAAAAAATAAATTATTCATTAGTAAATTATATTTAAACTACACATAAAAAAAGGAAAAAACATATTATGAGTAATATTTTAAAAAATTTTATTGTAATTGAAGGCTTAGATGGAGCTGGAACTACAACTCAATTAAAAAAAATAAGTAAAGATTTAGAAAAAAATAAGGTATCTATATATTCAACTTTTGAACCAACAGATAGACCAATTGGTAAAATAGTTAGAGATGTGCTCTCTAAAAAATTTATAACAACACCTCTAACACTTGCTAAATTATATGCAACAGATAGAGAAGATCATTTATATAATGAAGATAACGGTATTGTTAAACAATTAAACTCTAACAAAGTAGTAATTAGTGATAGATATTTTTATTCATCTCTTGCTTATCAAGGAGCAACTTGTAACTATGAAATAGTAAAAGAATTAAATAAATACCCTCATCCTCAAATTTTAATATATATAGATACTCCTGTTGAAGAATGTCTTAAAAGGATAAACAATAGAAACAGTAAAAAAGATATATTTGAAAATAAAAAATTTTTAGAAAATGTCACAAAAAATTATGAAAGAGTTATAAATGAATTACCTAAAGAAGTCTTTTTAATTAAAATAGATGGTACAAAATCTGTTGATGAGATAACAGCTATTATAACAAATGAATTAAAAAAAATATTAGTTGTTTAACTATTTAAAATTTAATAACATATATTTATTTGCACTAATTTAGAATAGTATTTTAAAAAATAAAAAAGCCTTAAATCTTTAAGTAAGGACTAAGGCTTTTTTTAATAATTAAAAATAATTATTTTATAAACATTGCATCTCCATAGCTAAAGAATCTATATCTTTGATCGATAGCATGATTATAAGATTTCATTATATTTTCTTTTTTAGCAAAGGCTGAGACTAAAACCAATAGTGTACTCTCTGGTGTATGAAAATTTGTTAACAATTGATTAACAATTTTAAATTCATATCCAGGTTTAATAAATAGATTAGTTCTTCCCATTCCACTTTTTAATAAACCATTTTCATCAACTGCACTTTCTAAAGTTCGAACACTAGTAGTTCCTGTGGCTACAATCTTTTTATTATTTAACTTTGCATCATTAATAATTTTTGCAACATCATCACTAATACTATATCTTTCAAAATGCATATCATGATCATCAAGATTTTCACTTCTAACAGGCATAAATGTTCCCATACCTACATGAAGTGTTATTTCAACAATTTTAATACCTTTTGCTTTAATTTTTTCAATAATTTCATCGGTAAAATGAAGACCTGCAGTAGGAGCTGCTACACTACCTTCATTTTTTGCATATACAGTTTGATATCTTTTTTCATCACTAAAACTATCATCTCTTTTAATATAAGGAGGAAGGGGTACATGACCATTTTTCAAAAACCAATCTTCCGAAATTTCTTTATTAAATTTTACAATTTTTGTATTATCACTTAAATAATCAACAATTTCAGCTTCTAAACCATCTTGAAATATATATTTTTTACCAACTTTTTGTTTCTTACTCTTAGAAACCATACAATTCCAACGAAATTTATCTATTTCCTCAAGAAATAAAAACTCAACTTTTCCACCAGTTTCACTTGTTGCAAATGTTCTAGCTTTTCTAACTTTTGAATTATTAACTACTAAGATAGAATCTTTATCTAAATAATCAACAAAATCATCAATTAATTTATCTTCATATTCACCAGTTTTTTTATCTAAAACTAATAACCTATCTTTACCTCTTTTATCACAAGGCTCTTGCGCAATTAATTCATGTGGCAATTCAAAAGTAAAATCTGATGTTTTTAATCCACTTTGTATTTTATCTACCATCTATTTCCTCAAAAATTTTATAATATTGATGTGTTTAAATCTTTAATATTCGAAGGAGGTGTTTTATTCAAGAGCTCATAAGCTTTTGTTGTAACACATCTACCTCTTGGTGTTCTAATTAAAAAGCCCTTTTGGATTAAATATGGTTCATAAAAATCCTCTAAAGACTCAATAGCCTCACCTACGCTTATTGACAAAGTCGATGCACCAACAGGTCCACCACCATAAAAATCAATAATAGTTTTTAATATATTTCTATCTTGTTCTTCAAGTCCTATAGGATCGATTCCAAGTCTTGTCAATCCTTCATCAACTACTTGTGTAGTAATAATACCATTAGATAAAACACTAGCAAAATCTCTAAGTCTTTTTAAAAGTCTATTTGCTATTCTAGGTGTACCTCTACTACATCTAGCAAGTGCTAATAAAGCTTGATCATCTATTTTACAATCAATTAGATGAGAAGATCTTTTAATAATTTTACTTAATTCAACTTCATTATAGAATTGCAAATGACAAGTTATACCAAAACGAGAATGAAGAGGAGATGAAACTTGCCCAGCTTTTGTAGTTGCACCAACTAATGTAAATTTTGGTAAAGGGATACGCATAGTTCTAGCAGCAGGCCCCTGTCCAATTACCCAATCAATTTCAAAATCTTCCATTGCGATATATAGCATTTCTTCAAGAGCAGGTTTAA
Source organism: uncultured Spirochaetaceae bacterium (assembly GCA_964589355.1). GTDB lineage: Bacteria > Spirochaetota > Spirochaetia > Sphaerochaetales > Sphaerochaetaceae > Pleomorphochaeta. Next base: position 152 of record CAZPTG010000247.1, on the reverse strand, counting down.
GCCTATGAATTTCATCAATAAAAAAGATTGATCCTTCATTCACATTTGTTAATATACCAGCTAAATCTTTAGGTTTTTCAAGAGCTGGTGCACTTGTCATTCTTATTTCTTTGCCCATTTCATTGGCTATTATGCTTGCTAGAGTTGTTTTT
>CAZPTG010000246.1:0-3744 GCA_964589355.1 uncultured Spirochaetaceae bacterium | reverse complement strand
CAAAACCCGGCGATTCATCCAATCCGGAAATAATTGCATACTATCATTACCCGGACCTAATTGATTTTATTTCTTCGTGAGCTTAAATTACAACGAAGAGACTAAAAATCTTCCATAAAACTCATTTCGTCATTGGATTCATAAATCAAAGATCTTTATTAACGGTTTGATAGTTTACAATATTATTACTCATAATTTAAGGTTAAGACTTAAATTTTAAGATTCTCTCTTTGGCAAGATTAAGCTCATAGTCACTCATACTGTCTTTTTCAGATTCAATTTCCTGTAGTTTTTTCTTATACTTTTTAATCCTCAATTCTTTTGCAAACGTATCATAACCTTTATATAGGATATATTCGACAAATATAATGCAGCAAGAAATTATGAGAATTAGGCTTGATTTTACTTCAAAAAGGAAAGTTATTGAATAAAAGAATAGAATAAAAAATCCTAAAGCTCCTAGTATAGTGTAGTAATCTCTCAATTTTTGCATCCATGCAGGGTAATTGTAAATGTGTTCACTTCTATGTAATTGTGTGTTATATTGAGGAGGCTTTTTATAAACATCTTTATGTATACCAACCAATGTCAATATCATCCCTGTCAATAATAAACTTCCTATAAAGATTAGAACTACCTCCATAATGTCTTTTACAATTTAATTTTTCACAGGGGTTGTCGGTATAACGGCCCCGGCTTAGAAATAGTGCGAAATTGTCGCCTTAGCTAATGGTCTCCCGCTACAAAAATTTAAGATAACATAAATTGTCAGAATTCTCCTTCAACCCGCATTTTTTCTGAAGCCGTGTTATAAATTGGCCGCAAACACCAACCTTGCCAGTTTAGAAGAAATTATCAACGAAGTGCTAAATTGTTTTAGTTTTAGAAATAGCAAATTGCCCGTTAGGGCAAAATCAGAACCTTTTATAAAATCACAATATTATATTATCAACAATTTCTTTTAAATGCTTAACATTATAACTTACAATAATTCCTGAATTTTCTGTATAACTTGCTTTACCATAAGGAGTATCTAAAGTTCCTTTTTGTGGAACATAGCCCCGAACCACGCCACAAACCTGAAGTTCATCTGAACCTTCTTTTTTAAATACAATTGGACCACCTGAAAATCCTGGATTATTATGACCGTCAAAATAGTAAATAAATTCATTATTTGAACCTTTCTGAATTGCAGAGAAAACGGCTTTTTTAACAAAAGGGAAAGGAAAAGAATTATTTATTTTACCAGATTCACCTTTCAGTTGAAAAGGAAACCCAAGAAAATATGTGTCTTGACCAATTATCAAACCTTGAGAATTTAAGGGTAGTGGATGTTTTGGTGTTAATTGTATGGGTAATTCAAAAACTGCAATATCAATATCTATATTTGTATGAAAATGGATAGTGCTGCTCAGTTCTTTCCAAACATTATTATGAAAAATTCTAATTGAAATTGTGTCATTACTTCTAATTAATTTGGGAAAAGGCTCTGCTGTTTTATCCGCTACAAATAAATGTCTTGCAGTAACTAATAATTGCTTATCATTCTTCTCAATAGTAAATGCACTTGCAGTTCTGCCATTAAATTCTATCAAAAGAGTTCTCTGTATTATGTTGTTAGTTATCATAATAATATTAAGTTTATTAGAATGAAAATATTTTTAATTTATTTAAATCTATATCTGAGAATACTATAAAGTAACACTTATAATTAAAACATATGCTCTTAATGTGTTTATTTGCTCTGGCAATGTTTTGTTTGAAAGTAAAGAACTTCCATTGCAATTAGATAATTTTAAATCGGAAATATTATCAAGAAGATTCTGTAAAAACAAACCTTTAATTGCATATCCAACATTTTCACCAACGGTTAATTTTGATGAAGTAATCCCAATTAAATTACCACTACTATCGAATAATGGACCACCACTATTACCTGGTTGTATTGGTACTGAAATCTGAAATGTTGACATATCATTTTTAAATCCAGATTTAGAACTTATAATACCATTTGTTACTTTTAACTCAGTACCTTGTAAATCAATCATTGGAAATCCAAGTGCGAAAACATTTTCACCGACTTCAATATTTGATATTTTTAAACAATAAGGAACTTTATTTAAGTTTTCTTTAAAGGATTCTATTTTTAAAATTGCTAAATCATTGGTTATATCTTTTAGCACAACTTCTGCATTGTAGGAAATATTTGTGCCATTAACTGTTTTATATACTAAAATTTCTTTTGCTCCTTCAACAACATGATAATTTGTAGCAACGTATCCATTATTGCTTAATAGAATGCCACTACCAGTTACATTTGTGCTTGTCTGATTATAATGTTCCAAAATAAATTCTTCTCCTTTTTCTCCAGCTTTTTCCATGTCAGAAATAATTTCGGAATTATCAAAAAGCAAATCATATTTTATTAAGCCCCTTACAAAATAGGCGTTTTCAAAATTCTCATCTAACTTTAAAGCAAGATTACAGTCATCAATGCCTTGTAAATAATTTTCTGCTAAATAGTTTGCATAAGCTCTTGAAGTGTAGGATTCCGGATGAATAAAACCTGATTTTAACACTTCATCAAAATAATAAATTGCATTATCATAATCGTTATTATTAATAGCTTCCCAACCTGCATTATCAAATTTTCGAGAATAACTATAATCACTTTCACCTTCAATTATAATGTAATCAACCAGAACTTTAGCGCCTGGAGTAGTTAATAAACCAATTTGATTACCTTGACATTCAGGAGCTGGAATTATTGCTAACACACCTTTATTTATACCTATTAGTTCATCCGTTATATAACACTTGTCTCCACGTTTACTAATTTTGAAATTTTTAAAAGCATCAATTGGGCCCAAGCCATGTGGATATAGAGATTTAAAAGTATCATACTTTAAGCCATTTCCATTAACCATTGAAACTAAATCAAATGAAGATGATTTATCTCCAAAAGTAGTATAACCATGTAAACTAATTGCATTATAATCATTAGTACTCATATCACTGCCCCAAAAAAATACAAAATAAGGATTGTCAACTCTTTGTTTTCTTCTATTATTATAAACAAAACCACCGTACGCATTTAAGTTTGAAACTGAGAAACTTATATCATAATCACGATTATTATAGTCGAATGGAACATTTAATAAAGTTGTAGTATGTTTTTCAGCAATATTACTTGAAGTAATTAATTTTCCACTTGTTATAGTAGTATAGAAATCTTCTTCATAAAACGTGTTCCATTGATTATAATTGTTTGAGAATTGTTCATCTAAAATGACTTCCCAATCTGTTTTTTTGGAAACTTTTATACTTTCTACCTGAGCAATTGATTCAAGAGTAAAACTGAATAATAATAATCCCAGAATAAGATTGCGTTTAAAGGAAATTTTCATTTTAATATTAATTTAATCTTAAAGTTAATAAATAAATTCTAAAAGAAAAACTTAAATGATGATTATAATAATGCTAAAAATATTGAATAGTATACAGTTATAGAAATATAACTAATTGATAAAATTTTACTTATACAACCAACTTGTTATACAACATCAGGAAAATGCTGGTTGAAGGAGAATTCTTACATTTTTGCTATGTTTAAGTTTCGATAACGAGTGACACCTATATAAGGATAAATCCAACATTAATTCAGAGCTGGAACTAATAATAAATACCTTCCATTCTAATAAGTGTCAAAAGAAAATGTATAGGAATCCTTAATAATATAAGGAT
>CAZPTG010000245.1:0-3751 GCA_964589355.1 uncultured Spirochaetaceae bacterium | reverse complement strand
ATGGATGACATTGAGAGTGAACTAACAGAACTTAGAAAGAAAATGGAGAAATAGCAATGGGAGTTATAATTGTTGCAATTGTTTTTTCATTCTTAGCTTTTACAACATATCTTGATTATAATAAAAAAAGAGAAAAAGATAAAATTAATGCTGCTCTTAGAATGGAAGAAATGAGAAGAGGATATAAGCCTGGAACTTATAGCAATTTCAAAACAAAACATCGCCATAAAAAGAAAAACAATTATAGTGATGATACTTTTGATACTGTTTTTAATACAAATATAAAACAAGAGAGATCAAAAGAAAGAGCAGATTTAAAAGAAGGAATAGATGATTTAATGACAAGGATTAATAATTTAGAAGTAATTATGGAATCTGAAAAGGGAAAAGGTGAATAGTCGTGATGAAAGATATAAGATTAATAAGAAGATCAAATAGAGATGCTCGTATTTTTGGAGTCTGTGCAGGAATAGCTCAATGGGCTGAATTAGATGTTAGAACATTCCAAATTTTCACTTTTTTAATTATACTTTTTACAGGATTTTTCCCAGGAGCAATTATTTATGTAGTTTTAGCTCTAGTAATACCTGCAGATAATTCATATTCTAACAATTATTATTATAATAAATATGAAGATAAAGAAGACCCTTATTATGATAAAACTACTGATGAACTCAGAAAAGAATATGAAGAATTAAAGAAAAAAGTAGAATCTATGGAAAACGATATGTTTGATAAAGAAAAAGATTGGGATCAAAGGTTTCACAAAGAATAATGAAGATAAAAGATACAAAAGCAAATAAAATATTCATGCTATTTATATTAATATTTTTTTCAATAGTTTTTTTAAATGCAAAATTTTCAAAAAGAGAGCTTAGTGAAACTACTATTGATATTAATAAATCATTAAATATAGAAACAATTTCTGCAAACATAAATGTTTGGGTTAAAGATGATATTGATGATGTAATAGTTAAATATAGCACAAAAGAAAATGGATCATTAGAAGTTGATGAAAACAAAAATAGTGTAGATATAAAAGAAAAAACTAAAAAATCATTATTTTTCTTTTACTTTAAAAATGAAAGCCCTACTCTTTCAATATATTTACCTTCAAATTATTCACAAGATTTATCCTTAAAATCAATAAGCGGTAAAATTGAAAGTTATAACAATTTAAATTTGAACAATTTAGAAATAAATACAACAAGTGGAGATTTATATTTTTTAGACATAAAAACTAATAATGAATTATCAATTAAAACACTATCTGGAGCAATCAAATTAGAAAATGTAACTTCTAATGAAATAGATTTTTCATCAACAAGTGGCGAAATAGAAACTTATACTCTGAAATCTAATAATATAGATATATCAAACATAAGTGGAGAAATATATATTGATAAAATTTATGCAGATAATATTAACGTTTCTGTAACATCATCAGATGTAGAATTAGATTATCTTGATATTATCAATCAAATTGATTTAAAAAGTGTTTCAGGTGATATAGATTTAATTCTAAATGATAAAAACTATAAATATATGGCTAAAACTACAAGTGGGATAATTTCTATTGATAAAACAGAATATGATAATGATTTTTCAACATCTGAAGGACTTCCTGTTAATTTAAAAACAGTCTCTGGTGAGATTAATATAAATACAAAATAAGCTTCACCTTTTACATTAAGTTGTATACTAAATTTTTATAACAAAAAATTATAAAATAATAAGTATACAACTTTTTTTATTTTCATTCTTGATAATATGTTATAGAATAGTAGAAGTTGTTTTTTATCATTTTTAATGATAATATCAAATGAATTTAATTACTTAAGTAAAGGAAATAATATGTCAGAAGAAGCTTTCGCACAAAGAACTACCAATTGTGGTAGTTTAACAAAAGCAGATACAGGAAAAACTGTTGTTTTAAATGGTTGGGTGCATAGAGATAGAAACCATGGGGCCCTACACTTTATCAACTTAAGAGATAGATATGGAATCACTCAAGTTGTTGTTGATGATGATGCTTCAAAAGAGCTTCAAGAAACAGCATCTAAACTTAGAATGGAATTTTGTATTTCTGTAACTGGATTAGTAAGAGAACGTCCTGATAGCATGATAAATACAAACATGATAACTGGTGAAGTAGAAGTAAAAGCTGAAAAAATAGAAATATTAAATAAATGTTTACCTCTTCCTTTTATGATAGATGATGAAACAGAAGCAAACGAAGATTTAAGATTAAAATATAGATATTTAGATTTAAGATCTTCAGGTATGCAAAAAAGAATCAAACTAAGACATGAATTTATCAAAGCTATTAGAGAATTTTTATATAAAACTGATTTCTATGAAATTGAAACACCAACTCTAATCAAAAGTACTCCAGAAGGAGCTAGAGATTTTTTAGTACCTTCAAGATTTTATCCTGGTAAATTTTTTGCATTACCACAAAGTCCACAATTGTTTAAACAAATTTTAATGGTTGGAGGCTTTGATAAATATTTTCAAATAGCTAGATGCTATAGAGATGAAGATGCTCGTGGAGACAGACAATTAGAGTTCACTCAATTAGACTTAGAAATGAGTTTTGTAAAAAGAGATGATGTTTTATATTTAATGGAAGATCTCTTTAATTATGTTTTCAAAAAAGTAATGGATATAAACTTACCAAAAGAATTTATCAGACTTTCCTATGAAGAAAGCATGAATACTTATGGTAATGATAAACCTGATTTACGTTTTGATTTAAATCTTATCGATGCAAATAATATAGCAAATAAATCTTCTTTTTCAACATTTAAAGATATTGTAAATGAAGGTGGAACAATAAAAGGTCTTTGTGCTTTAAAAAGTGATAAAGTCAATTTTACTAGAAAATATATAGATGCTTTACAAGATACAGCAAAAACATACGGAGCTAGTGGTTTAGCATGGATGAAAGTTGGAGCTAACAATGCACTTTCAGGTGGTGTTTCAAAATTCTTTAAAGGAATAGAAGAAGAGGTAATATCAACTTTTAATGCAAAAGAAGGTGATCTTATTTTAATGGTTGCTCACAAGAATTGGACAAAAAGTTGTACAAGCATGGGAGCTGTAAGATCAAAATTAGGAAAAGATTTAGAATTAATTCAACCTGGTTTTAAATTCTGCTGGATTGTTGATTTCCCATTATTTGAATTTAATGAAGAAGAAAACCATTGGGAAGCTGCACATCATATGTTTAGTATGCCTCAAGCAAAATATCTTGATACATTAGAAGAAAATCCTGGAGAAGTAAAAGGGGATCTTTATGACTTAGTATTAAATGGTTATGAAGTTGCTTCAGGCTCTATTCGTATTCATGATGTTGAAATTCAAAAACAAATATTTAAAATTTGTAATTTTAGCGAAGAAGAAGCTCAAGAAAAGTTCGGATTTTTATTAGAAGCTTTTAAATATGGAGCTCCACCTCATGGAGGTATCGCCCCAGGAATTGACAGAATGGCTATGATAATGGCTGAAGAAACTTCAATAAAAGAAGTTATAGCTTTCCCTAAAAACACAGCTGCAACATCACCTATGGATGATTCTCCTTCATATGTTGATGAAAATCAGTTAAAAGATTTACATTTAAAAGTTGTTTATCCTGAAAAAAAAGATAATTAATATAAAATGGGGTATCAAAAAGATACCCCATTTTTTATATAGGTGTTATTAATGACACCTATATAAAAAATGGGGTATCTTTTTGATACCCCATTTT
>CAZPTG010000244.1:0-3835 GCA_964589355.1 uncultured Spirochaetaceae bacterium | reverse complement strand
GTATTTCCTTAAAATAATATTTGATTAAGATTATAAATTAATATTGACAAAAAAGCAATATCATATACAATGTTGTATACAACAGTGTATATAAGAGGTAAACAATGAAAACTATCAACGAAATTAGCAAAACAATACAAAGAGATGAAACTATCCTTCAATTTGGAGAAGGTAATTTTTTAAGAGCATTTGTAGATTGGCAAGTAGATATTGCTAATGAAAAAACAAACTTTAATTCTAATGTAGTAATTGTACAACCATTACAAAATGGTTTATCAAAAATGATTAATGATCAAAAAGGTCTTTATACAACAATTACAAGAGGGATCAGAGATGATGAAGTTGTTGAAGATTATAGAATCATAAATAGTGTAAGTAGATGTATTAATGTATATGAGGAATTTGATAAATATATTGAATTAAGTAAAAGTGATAAAATAAAATTTATCATTTCAAACACTACAGAAGCTGGAATAACCTATAGTCCTAATTGCAAATTAGAAGATACTCCTGCAGCATCTTTTCCAGCAAAAGTTACACAGTTTTTATACTCTAGATATAATCATTTTAATAAAAAAGGTCATGGTATCAATTTCATTCCTTGCGAATTAATTGAAAAAAATGGTGATAACTTGCATAAAATAATTATAAAATATGCTAATGAATGGGAATTAGAAAAAGATTTTATCTCATGGATAAACAATGAGTGTATTTTTGCAAATTCATTAGTTGATAGAATTGTAACAGGTTATCCAAGAGCAGATGCTAATAATATTTGTGAAAAAATTGGATATCAAGATAATTTATTAGATACAGCAGAACTCTTTCATCTTTGGGTAATAGAGACAAAAAAAGAAAATGTTAAAAAATTACAAAAAGAATTTTTTTTAGATAAAGCTGGATTAAATGTAATATTCACTGATGATATGTCATTTTATAGAACTAGAAAGGTTAGAATATTAAATGGAGTTCATACAATGATGGTACTAGCTGCTCATCTTTATGGAATTAAAACAGTTGATGAAGCTCTAAATGATGAAATTGTATTTAACTTTATAAAAGATGGATTATTCAATGAAATTATAGAATCAATGGATGGTGATAAGAATATGTTAATAGATTATGCAAATGATGTATTAAATAGATTTAGAAACCCTTTTCTAAACCATCAAGTTTTAGCTATTTCTCTTAATTCTACATCTAAATTCAAAACTAGAGACTTACCTTCAGTTTTATCATACATCGAAAAGAAAAAAACATCTCCTAAAAACCTTAGTTTTTCAATTGCGTCTTTAATTAAATTTTACAAAGGTAAAAATATTGAAAATAGAAGTATGAAGGGATTTTATAATAATAGTGAATAATTAATTAAAGATGATGAGAGTGTTTTAAAATTCTTTGAAGATTTATATAAGAGATTTGATGAAAATAAAGAAGAAGATAGAAAAGAAATTGTAAAGCAAGTTTTATCAAAATCTGATTTATGGGGTTGTGATTTAACCTCACTTTCAAATTTAGAAGAAACTGTTTTATATTACTATAATTCTATTTGTCAAAAAGGTATGAAAAAAGCTTTATTTGATCTAAAAAATAGGAATTAATTATGGAAAAAAAATATATTCAAATCCAAGAGGAAGATAATGTTATTATTGCACTTCAATCAATAAATAAAGATGAAGTTTTATCACTAAATTCTAAGAGTATTAAAGTATTAGAAGACATTAAACTTGGTCATAAAATTGCAGCTAAAGATATAAAAAAAGATGAAAACATAATAAAATATGGATATCCAATTGGGAGTGCAAAATTTGATATAAAAAAAGGCTCTCATGTTCATACTCACAATATTAATACAAATCTAAGTGAAAAAGTCGAATATATATATGATGAAGAAAAAGCGAAAAAGCTAAATAAGATATGGGAAGAAAAGAATAAAGTAAATAATAATATTTTTATAAATGCTTTTCTCAGAGAAAATGGAAATATTGCGATTAGAAATGATATTTGGATTATTCCAAGTGTAGGTTGTGTTAATAAAATAGCAACTTCTTTAGAACTATGGGCTAATGATAAAATCAAAGGATCGAATATTGATAAAGTATTAGCTCTTACTCATCCCTACGGCTGTTCACAAATGGGAGAAGACCATGAAAACACAAAAAAAATACTCTCTGATTTAGTAAAACATCCTCATGCAGGTGGGGTTTTAGTTTTAGGTCTTGGTTGTGAAAATAATACAATTGATAAATTTAAAAAAGAACTTGGAAATTATAATCCAAAAAGAGTTAAATTTTTAATAGCTCAAGAAAGCGAAAACGAGATTGAAGATTCAAAAAAGCTTTTACTTGAATTGATTGATTATGCTAAACAATCAAAAAGAGAAAAAGTGAGTATAAATAAATTAAAGATTGGTATGAAATGTGGTGGCTCAGATGGTTTATCGGGAATTAGTGCAAACCCACTAGTAGGATTGGTTTGTGATAAACTAGTAGCTTATAAATCTAGCGTTGTTTTAACAGAAGTTCCTGAAATGTTTGGAGCAGAGAAAATATTAATGGATAGATGTAAAAACAAAGACGTTTTTAATTCATGTGTGAATTTAATAAATAATTTCAAAAAATACTATATCGATAATAATCAAGTTGTATATGAAAACCCCTCCCCTGGAAATAAAGATGGAGGAATAACTACTTTAGAAGATAAATCATTAGGTTGTGTTCAAAAAGGAGGTAAAGCTCCTATTGAAGGTGTATTAAAATATGGAGATATAATAAATCAAGGTGGCCTTTTATTATTAAACGGGCCTGGGAATGATATAGTATCTACTACAAATATGAGTGCAAGTGGGGTTAATCTAATTCTGTTCACCACAGGACGAGGAACACCTTTAGGCTCAGTAGTTCCAACAATAAAAATAGCAACTAACAAAATTTTAGCTACTAGTAAAAAAAATTGGATTGATTTTGATGCTTCAACTATTTTAGAAGAAGATAAATATACTATTAGAGATCAATTAATAAATTATATTATTTCACTAGCTAATGGAGATATAAAATCTAAAAATGAAATAAATGGCTATAATGAAATAGCTATATTCAAAAATGGTGTAACCCTTTAATATTTCTTGCCTTATTATTAAGGCAAGTCTTTTTTATCTTGAAAACACTTATATATAAATATATTATCTATCATGTTATGAATAATTTAGAAAAAATAAAAGCAGTAAAAAATAGAAGCACATTATATTCAAATATTAGAGAATTTTTCAATGAAAAAAAATATTTAGAAGTTGATACCCCCTCATTATCTACTACACTAATTCCTGAAGCTACAATTGATAATTTTGCAACACAGTTTTCATCTGATTTTTATCCAAATAAAGAATTATATATGATTCCCTCTCCTGAGATATTTATGAAACAATTAATAAGTGAAGGATTTTCATCTATTTATCAATTCTCAAAATGTTTTAGAAATAGTGAACAGCTAGGAAAGCAACATAATATTGAATTTTCCATGTTAGAATACTATTCAATACATATGGATGAACAAGACTCTATTGAATTAACTCAAGAGATGATATTAAAAACACATTTAAAAGAAACACCTTCATGGGCTTTACCTCCTTTTAAAAAAATGAGTGTAAATGAAGCAATGATAAAATATGCTAATTTAGATTTAGATAATAATCAAAAACAATCTCAGCTATATAAAAAAGCTTTAGATTTAGGAATTACTTCAATTAATAGATATGAAAGTTGGGAATCAACATTTAATAGAATTTTTTTAACTTTTGTAGAACCAAATCTTCCACAAGATAAGCCATTAATACTTT
>CAZPTG010000243.1:0-3841 GCA_964589355.1 uncultured Spirochaetaceae bacterium | reverse complement strand
ATCATTCCAGCCATTACAATCCAAAAGATTAAACTTTTACCTGAATATTTTATCTTTGCAAAAGCATATGCAATTGGGGCATCAATAGCTAAAGTTAATCCCATTGTAAAAATTGAAACAATAATTGAGTTAATCAACCATCTCAAAATATTTGTAGCTGTAAAAGCTTTTAAATAATTAGCAATTGTAGGATTTTCTGGAAAAAAACTAAATGTTTTAGTTATTACTTCACTTTCTAATTTTAAACTAGTAACAACTAGCCAAATCAAAGGGAAAACCCAAATAAAAATACATAATATTTCTAAAATTCTATAAATAATTGTTTTGTTTTTTTTATTCATCGTTTTTTCCTATTAAAATATATTGAATAAATGAAACGGCCATTATAACTAAAAAGAGAACATAAGACATTGCAGCACTATACCCCATTTTAAAATAGGTAAATCCAGTTTCATAAATATATTGAACTAATACTCTTGTAGTTCCATGAGGTCCCCCACCAGTCATAACATAAACTTGTCCAAATATATTAAATGATGCAATTACTTGCAAAATTAAACAAAGAACTAATGTTGGTTTTAAAAGAGGTATTGTAATACTAAATATGACTCTAAGAGGTGATGCCCCATCTATAGATGCACTTTCATAAACTTCTTTAGAAATTTGCTTAATACCAGCACTCATCAATATCATATTGAATCCTGCAGTCCACCAAACAGTTGCTACAACAACAGAGTGCATTGCAAATTTTTCATTTGTTAACCACCCAATTTCTGATCCACCATACATCTTTATTATATGGTTTACAATTCCAAAATCCTTTTGGAAAATCCATGCCCATAAAGTTGCTATAACTGTCATTGAAAATATATAAGGTATAAAATATATATTTTCCATAATTCCCTTTAAAGGTGATTTACTATTAATAGCTAACGCCATTAAAAAACCAATAATTAATAAAGGAGGTGTAGATAATAAAACAAATTCAAAAGTATTTAATAAGGATGAAATAAATTTTGGATCTTGAAATAATAAGGCATAATTTTTTAAACCAATAAAATTTGCTCCTGATAATATATTCCATTTATTAAAACTAATAAATAAACCATATAATAAGGGGAAAAGCATAAATATAATATAAATTAATAAAAAAGGTAAACTAAAGAGTAATCCATCTCTTTTATTATTATTTCCAGGTATTGCCATAATATTTTTTCCTTTGATTTAAAAAAATTTGGTGCACAATTTTTCTTGAACACCAAATTTTTTAATTTATTAATAAGATGCGATAATATTATTAATTTCTTCTTCTAATTTTTCCATAGTAGATTTTGGATCTAAATTCTTTCTAACTGCAAGTTGAATATTTTCATTAATTGCATTATAAACTTGACTCCAAGCAGCTGTTCTTGGTGTATCTAAAGCTGACTCTGATGCACTTGAATAATCTGATCTAAATGGTAGTGATTTAAACTCTTGTTTTTCATAAACACTTTTTCTAGTTGGAATATGACCTGCTTTTGCCCACATATCGCCATTTTCAGTTGCCCACATCATAAACTTAACTGCTGCTTTTACTTTTTCTTCATCAACATTCTTTGAAGATGGAATTGCAAAAGTATGTGAATTTGACCAAGCAGCTTGTTGATCTAACATTGCAGGAAGTGGCATAACTCCTAAATCAATATCACTAGATTGTTCTAATGTACCTGTAGCCCAAACACCATTAATATAAAAAGCACCTTCACCAATTTTAAACAAACTTAGAGCTGAATCATAATCAACTTCACTTGGTGTATATCCTTTATTTACAAGATTTTGCAAGTATTCTAATGCTTTTACACCAGATGTGTTATTTACATTAGCTTTAGTTGCATCTGAGCTAAGAACTGATTGATCTTGTTGACCCATTAATGAAATAAAAGTTCTAGGAAGTTCATAAGGTTCATCTATTAAAAGAGCCCATTTATCAGTATTTGCATTAACTTTTTTCATTGCTGCCATTAATTCATCACCATTTGAAGGTATTGTACTACAACCTGCTGCTTTTAATACATCTTTATTATAATACATTACTAATGGATGAACATCTAATGGTATTGAATATAACTTATTATCAAATTCACAAGCATCTAAAGGTGCTTTAACAAAATCTGCTAAATCTTGCTCTGATACATAATCATCTAATGCTAAAAATTGATTATTTTGTACATAAGTTAACATATTACCTCTATGTACTAATACCATATCAGGAGCATTATTTGCTGCTAAAGCTGTTGTAAGCTTTGTATAATAGTTATCAAATTTAACAGTATCATTTTTCATAAATACTTCATCTTGAGAATTGTTAAATTCATCAATCATTGCATTAAAAAATTCTCCATCTCCTCCTGTAAATAACGACCAGAATGTTATTTCTATTGGACCTTCACTATCACTTGCTTGCTCATTATTTCCTTGAGCAAAAATACTAGTTGAAACTAATAATAACGAAATTAAAAAAATACTTAATTTTTTCATTTTCAAACCTCCACTTTATTTTGATGTTTCTCGATATATAACTCTTGTTGCAACTTCAATAGTTTTATATTCTAATTCAGAATTTTCTATATGTTTGATTAATTCTTCAATTGCCAATTTTCCCAATCTAAATTTAGGCACATCTACTGTACTTAAACTAGGTTGCAGAAATTGAGAGGAATAGATGTTATCAAAACCAAATACTTCAATATCTTTTGGTACCTTAAAGTTATTTTCGTATAAGCTTTTTAAAACCCCCATTGCAATTAAATCATTGAAACAAACAACAGCACTAAACTCTAAACCTAAATGTAAAGCTCTATTAATAATTGCATAGCCATCTTCTATATGAGCTGATGATTTAATAATATAATCAGAAGATAAATGTAATCCATTTTCTTCAAATGCATCTAAAACCCCTTTTTTTCTAATAAAAGTATTACTTGCATTATCAGGTCCTTCTATATATATTATTTTTTTATTTCCATTTTTTATTAACTTATGAATAATTTCTTTTTGACTATAATAATCATTGTGTAAAATACTATGGTTTTCAAAACCATCTAAATATCTCCCAGCAAAAACAAAAGGTACAGGTAAATTACTATATAATTCTTTTCTTAAAACTGAATTATCATATAATGGTATAGAAATTATCCCATCTACTTTATGAGTTAAAAACATTTTAATAATTTCACTTTCTTTTTTTGAAGATAATTCAGTATTAGCAAGTAATATATGATAACCATTTTTACTTGCACAATATTCTATTCCTTTAATTACTGAAGAAAAAAAAGTATTAGAAGAATCTACAGAAATAACACCAATAATATTGCTTTTAGAATTTCGCATACCAGAGGCTAAAGCATTTGGAATATATCCAAGCTCATCTGCTTTTGCTTTTATTATAGCACTTGTTGCTTCACTTATTTTTTTATCATTTCTTAATACTCTTGAAACAGTATTTAGTGAAAATCCTGTTTCTTTTGCAATATCAACTAATCTAATACTCATGGATTAAGGATAACACTATAAATGCTGAAATAAAGAATTTTTTACTATAAAATAGAATAAAAACTTAATTATTTAGGATTAACGTTAATCTAATTAAAAGGAAAAGACTGCTAGAAACCATTTTTTCTCATCTTCCCAGGAGTTGAATCTTCTATTTTCTTAAAAACTCTTATAAATGATATATCACTTGAAAAACCCGATTCAAGAGCAACCACCTTAAGACTTTTATTTGTGGTTAATAAAAGTGATTTTGCATATTCTATTCTTTTTATATTGATTTTTTGAACAATTCCAATTTGACAATTAT
>CAZPTG010000242.1:0-3868 GCA_964589355.1 uncultured Spirochaetaceae bacterium | reverse complement strand
TAATATGAATCCATTAAAATCAAAAAAAACTTTGTTACTTTTAGCAGGTCCAGGGTTTATTTTTTTGTTAATTTTCTTTTTTCTACCTTTATTATATGTATTAATTGAAAGCTTTCAAAGAGATGTAGGTCAATTTACTTTAAGAAGGTATTATGATGTTATAAGTGATGCCCAATTTAAATTAGTTTTTATTAGAACTTTACGAATGGCTCTTATTGTAACTCCAATTGCTGTTATTGTAGGATATCCTTGTGCATATTTTATTTCAAAATTATCAGCAAAGAAAAAATCTATATTAACTACTATTATTATTTTACCCCTAATGACAAGTCCTGTTGCAAGAACTTATGCTTGGATTGTTATTTTAGGTAAATTTGGAATTGTAAATGCAACTTTAACTGCTTTAAATATATTTGCTGAACCTACAAGACTTTTGTATACCGAAGGTGCTATTATAGTTGGACTTCTTCAATTATTTATGCCAATTTTAATTTTAACAGTAAGTTCTTCATTAGAAAATGTTAATAGTGAAGTTGAAGAGGCTGCATTATCTTTAGGTTCAAATCGAATTGGTGTATTTTTTAGAGTTGTAGTTCCTTTATCATTTGAGGGATTAATTATGGGTATTACACTTGTTTTCACTGGTTGTTTTACAGCTTATGTAACTCCTGCAATATTAGGAGGAGCAAATGTCTTAACATTATCTACTTTAATGAGAGAACAAGCTCTAGTCTTAATGAATTGGGAAGCTGCAACAGTTATTGCTGTACTTATGATAATAACGACTTTAATTATATATAATGGAATTAGAGCATTTAAACCAAGGAATATGTGATGAAAAAATCTAAATTTTTAATTTTTATTGTTGCTCTTGCAGTGATATTTTTAATTGGTCCTTTTATAATTATTATTGTTTCTTCTTTTAATGAAACTGCAGTTATGAAATTTCCACCCAAAGGATTTTCTCTACAGTGGTATCAAAAAGTATTTTCAGTGGATATGTTCAAAACAACTTTTTGGATTAGTTTAAAAATCGGATTTTTTGCAACAATAATAGCATTAGTCATTGGGATTCCTGTAGCATACTTAAATGTAAGATATAAATATAGAGGGAAAAATATTGTTGAATTAATATTTTCATCTCCAGCAATTATTCCAGGTTTAGTAATAGGTTTTGCACTACTAAGATATTTTATTTATGTAGCTCAAGTTCCTATAACTGTTGGATTGTTTTTAGGTCATACAGCTATTTTGTTTCCATATACAGTAAGAGTTGTATCTGCAAGTTTAAGAAATTTTGATTTAAGTGTTGAAGAAGCTGCAGTAAGTTTAGGATCTTCTCCAATTGGAGCCTTTTTTAGAGTAGTGTTTCCTAATATTCAAGCAGGTGTAGTGGCTGCATTTATATTAGCGTTTATTACATCCTTTAATAATGTTCCAATTTCTTTATTTTTAACTGGACCTGGAGTATCAACACTTCCAATTCAAATGTTAGTTTATATGGAATATTATTATGATCCAACTATTTCTGCATTATCTAGTATAATTATTGTTTTGACGGTCCTTATTGTTCAAGCAGCAGAGAAAGTTTTAGGCATTTCTAAATATATGTAGAGGAAAAATTATGGCTTATATAGAATTAAAAGATATAGATGCAGGATATGTGAAAGGATCTCCAATTTTAAAGGATTTCCATTTAGAAGTAAAAAGAGGGGAACTGATATCATTATTAGGTCCATCTGGTTGTGGAAAGACTACAACTTTGAGAACAATTGCGGGGTTTATTTCTCCTGAAAAAGGTAATGTAATAATTGATAAAAATGACGTAACTAAATATCCCCCTAATAAGAGAAATATTGGACTTGTTTTCCAAACTTATGCTCTTTTTCCACATTTAAGTGTTTTTGAAAATGTTGCATATGGTCTTAAGAGAAGAAAAGTTGACAAAAAGACAATAGAAGAAAAGGTGAAAAAAGTTCTTAATTTAGTTTCATTAACGGGATTTGAAGAAAGATTACCAGCAAATTTATCAGGTGGACAAAGACAGCGTGTTGCTTTAGCCAGATCTCTTGTCATTGAACCCGATTTATTATTACTAGATGAACCTTTATCAAATCTTGATGCAAAATTGAGAGATGAAATGAGAGCTGAATTAAGTAGATTACAACATAAATTAGGTATAACAATGATTTATGTTACTCATGATCAAATTGAAGCTTTAAGTTTATCTTCTAAAATCATTGTAATGAATGAAGGTAATATTGAGCAAATGGGTACTCCTAAAGAAATATATGAAAAGCCAGCTACTAAGTTTGTTGCTAAATTTGTTGGTTTTGATAATATTTTAACAGCTAAATTTGTTGAGTGTGATGAAAAAAATACAGCAATTGTTAGTGTAGGTGAAAATAAATTAAAGATTTCAAGAGAACAACATATTGATATTAAATCATTAAATGAAGGTGATGAAATTAATATATTATTTAGACCTGAAGATACAAGAATTACTAAAGATAAATGTGAGAATAGTATTCAAGCAAAACTAAATTATGCAAATTATCAAGGTAATTCAAGTAGTTATGCACTTTCTTATAATGATATGGAAATAAGAGCAATAACTGAAAATATAGAAATTCAAAATTCTAAAGATATATATTTTGCAATTTCAAGTGATAAAATAATAATTGAAAAAAAGTAGGAGTTAATAGATGGCTGAAAAAAAAGAAATTTTAAAACATATTAGATGTGGTTTAGGGGACATTGCTCCTTATGTAATTATTCCAGGAGATCCAGGTAGAGTAAAAAGAATTGTTGATCAAATGGATAATGCAAAAAAAATTGCAGAAAATAGAGAATATGTTACTTATACAGGAGAATATAAGGGTGTTAGAATAACCGTTTGCTCTTCTGGAATTGGAGGACCTGCAGCTTCTATTGCATTTGAAGAGTTGATAAAACTTGGTGCAAAAGTATTTATAAGAGTTGGATCTGCAGGCGGTAGACAACCTAAAATACCAATTGGTACTCCAGTTGTAATTAATGCCTCTTATAGGGGAGAAGGTACTTCAATGGTATATTTGCCAGCTCCTTTTCCAGCTGTTGCATCTTTAGATGTAACAAATGCACTTGTAAAAGCAATTGAAAATCAAAATGAAGATTATAGAGTTGGAATTGGTTTTTCAAGAGATGCTTATTATGTCCAAGATCAAGCTCTGAATAAAGAATTAACAGATGCTGGAGTTATGGCAGCAGAACAAGAAGCTTCTATTTTGTTTATTGTTGGTTCAAAGAGAGGGGTAAAAACAGGAGCAGTTGTATCTACAGATTCAAATATTTATCTTGAAAAACAACCTACATTATCTGAAAAAGAAGAATTGTTTTTTGTTGGAGAGAGAAAATGTATAAAAGCATCTTTAGATGCTTGTGTATTATTAAGTGAAAAAAAAGCGCATGAATTCTAGAGAAATATTAGAAGATTTACTTAAAATTAATGCTCCCTCAAAAAGGGAGCTATTTGTTTCAAATTATATAAAAGATTTTGCAATTAAAAATAAAATATCATTTAAAGAATTTAATAATCTAATTCCATATGGAGGAAATGCTTCTCCTCTTTTATTCAAAATAAAAGGAAACTTAAATAAACAATCCATTTTATTATCAGCTCATATGGATAGTGTTGAGATTTCTCACAATGATGAAATTGAAATAGTTAAAGATGGCTTCATTTATAAATCGAATAAAAAGAATGTATTAGGTGGTGATGATAGATTAGGAGTTGCTATTGCTTTATTAATTGCAAAAAAAGCAATAGAAAACCCAAATAAACACAGTGGAATTGAGATTTTATTTAGTGTTCAAGAAGAGCTTGGAT
>CAZPTG010000241.1:0-3869 GCA_964589355.1 uncultured Spirochaetaceae bacterium | reverse complement strand
ATTATTAAATTAGTTATTAAAAATATTCTTAATATATATTTTCCCATTTCATTACCGTTGTTATAAGCCATACCCAAACTTTGTTCTTGAAAGCAAGCATTTATTGAACAAAAATCAATTTGCAAACAAGAAGCTAAAGCTACAGGACCTAAAGGACAATGAGGTGCTAAACCTACATCATAAGCTTCAGCCATTGTCGCAATTTTTCTAACCTCAGAAATACCACCAGCATGTGATAAATCAGGTTGAATAATATCAACATAACCTTCACTTAGCATTTTTTTAAAATCCCAACGTGTAAAATTTCTCTCTCCTGTTGCTAAAGGTATTGCACTATAATTATGGAGATCTTTAAAAGCTTCTTCATTTTCAATTAAAACAGGTTCTTCTATAAATAAAATATTATATTTTTCTAATTCTTTTATAAGAGTTTTAGCCATAGATTTGTGAGCCCTACCATGAAAATCAATAGCAATACCAATTTTATTACCTAATTCTGATCTAATAGCATCAACTTTAGATATTAACAAATCTATTTGATCATAATCATTATACCAATGACCTTTTTCTGTACCAAACATCTTTACCTTAGTAAATCCTTGTTCATATCTTTTTTTAGCACTAGAGGCAGCTTCTTTTGGAGTATTTGAATCAATCCAACTATATATTTCCATTTTATTTCGAACATTACCACCAAAAAACTCATAAACAGGAAGATTATGAAATTTTCCTTTTATATCCCATAAAGCTTGATCTATACCAGATATTGCACTAGTTAAAATAGGACCACCTCTATAAAAGCCACCTCTATAAAGTGTTTGCCAAATGTTTTCAATTTTTGTTGGATCTTCTCCTATTAAAGTATTACCGAGTTCATGAACACAAGCTTCTGTTGTTGCAGCTTTTCCCTCAACTACAGGCTCTCCCCAACCTACTAAACCATTATCGGCTTCAACTCTTACAAACAACCATCTTGGAACAACTTTAAAAGTTTCAATTTTTACAATTTTCATAACCACCATCTCCATAATAAGTATTTTCAGGTAATATTGGCAAAAGTGAACCACCATCAACAACAGTGCAATTACCCGTCATGTAAGAGCAACTTTCACTACATATAAACACTGCAATTTTAGCTATTTCTTGAGGTGTTGCAAATCTTTTTAAAGGAATTTTGTCCATTGAATTAAAAATAGGATGATCTTTTGACCACTCAACATCAGTATAGCCAGGGCTTAATGTAGAAACTCTAATACCATATTCAGCTAATTCCATTGCAGCATTTTCGCCGAACTTTTTGACAGCAGCTTTAGAAGAAGCATAAATTGTAGCATTTGGCCAACACCCTTGTGTATGATTACTGCTTATATTTAATATTACACCTTTAGTATTATTTTTTACCATTAACTTAGCAGCAAATTGTGTGCCAAAATAGCACCCTTTATAATCACAAAAAACAACTTTTTTCCATTGTTCTTCTGTTGCTTCTAAAATTGGAAAAAACTCACTGATTCCAGCATTATTTACCATAACATCTATAGTTTTAAATTTTTCTTCAAATTTTGCAAACATATTTTCTAAGTCTTCATTTTTACTTACATCAGCTTGAATTATTAGATATTTCACACCATATTTTTCAACTTCTTTTGCAGTTTTCTTAGCTCCATCAAGATTGTGAAAATAATTAATACCAACATTATAGCCATTTTTAGCCAATTCTATTGCAATAGCTTGGCCAATGCCATGACTAGCTCCAGTTATTAATGCATTTTTCATTTTAACTCCTAATGTTTGTGTACGCACACACTTATTTATTATAATATTTAATTATATTTGATATTATTGCGTCTATTTTTAAATTATGCAAGCAAAAAATTAAAAAAAATGTTTGACAGAATAAAAAAGCAAGGTTAGACTTTGCATTATAAAGGCTAAAAGTAGTAATTATTATTAAGTTTGTGTTACCGCACACACAACACATCTAAACAAAACCTACTTTTTACCTTATTAATTAGAGGAGTGTGTATGACCACAGTCGAATTTCGAAATATTGATAAATATTTCCCAGGTGTAAAAGCTTTAAGTGATATATCATTTTCAGCTAAAAGTGGAAAAGTCTATGCTTTTCTTGGGGAGAATGGTGCAGGAAAATCTACTTTATTAAAAATTATGAATGGTGATTACATTGCCGATAATGGTCAAATATTAATTAATTCGAAAGAATGCAATTTTGAAAACCCAAAAGATGCTTTAAAACATGGAATTAGTGTTATTTATCAAGAGAGACAAATTCTTAAGGAAATGACAGTAGCCGAAAATGTATTTTTAGGAGACTGGATTAAAAAGAGTAATGGCTTCATTGATTATGAGACAATGAATAAAAAAACTTCTGAAATTTCAAAAAGATTTGGACTTGATATTGAGCCTGATGAAAAAGTAAGCAAATTAAGTATCGCCTATCAACAAATGATAGAGATTATGAAGGCAATAAATCGTAACTCTGAAATAATAGCTTTTGATGAACCAACTGCAGCATTAAGTGATAAAGAAATAACAATCCTTTTTTCAATAATTGAAAAATTAAAAAAAGAAGGTAAAGTAATTTTTTATGTTTCACACAGAATGAATGAAATCTCACAAATTGCAGATGAAGTAATAGTCTTTAAAGATGGATTCTTAGTTGGATGTAAACATCAAAAAGATACAAGTGAAGATGAATTAATTAGAATGATGGTTGGCCGACCATTAGGGCAAATCTTTGATGAATTAGACAGAAATAAAAACATTGGTGATGTATGTTTAGAGTTTAATAATGTTTCAACTGATTATATTGATAATATAACTTTTTCAGCAAGAAAAGGTGAAGTGCTAGGTTTTGCTGGTCTTGTAGGATCTGGAAGAACTGAAATAATGAATGCCATATTTGGTATAGATACAATAAAAAAAGGTCAAATTATATTAAATAATAAACCTATAACAGTTAAATCTCCTGAAGACGCAATAAAATATGGCATTGCTCTTGTTCCTGAAGATAGAAAAGATCAAGGGATTTTACCTAATATTTCTGTCCAAGGAAATATATCTATTTCAGTTTTAAAATCATTGTTAAATAAAATTGGTACTATAAATGAAAAAAAAGAACTTGAAATGGCTAATGAAAAAATTAAAAAGTTAAATATTAAAACCCCTGATGCCTCAAAGATAATTTCTCAATTATCTGGAGGTAATCAACAAAAAGTTATTTTAGCAAGATGGTTAGAAACAAATCCTCAAATATTAATTTTAGATGAACCTACTAAAGGTATTGATGTTGGAGCAAAATCTGAATTTTATAATATAATTCAAGATTGTGCAAAATTAGGAATGGCCGTTATTGTTATATCTTCAGAATTACAAGAAGTAATTGGATTAAGCCACAGAATTATAGTAATAAAAGAAGGTCAAGTTTCTGGCGAATTAATGAGAGAAAACGCAACAGAAGAAAGCGTATTAAAATTAGCTATGGCTAGTGATAAAAAGGATGATGAATAAAATGAATAGTATTTTAGTAAATAAAATAAAGAAATCTGATTTTGCTAACAAAATGACATTAATTGTAGCATTGGTTGTACTAGTTACTTTGTTTTCTATACTTAATCCACATTATTTTACTATGCAGAATATGGTAAATATTCTTGTAACTTGTTCTCTAATGGGATTTATAGCAATTGCGGAAACTTATTTAATTATTGCAAATCAAATTGATTTATCCACTGGTTCTGTAGCTGCATTTTCAGGTGTTTTTGCTGCAATATTAGTAGCAACGGGATTAAATCCTATTTTAGTATTATTACTTACTATTTTAATGGGTTGTGTAATTGGATCTATTA
>CAZPTG010000240.1:0-3871 GCA_964589355.1 uncultured Spirochaetaceae bacterium | reverse complement strand
CCTTTTTTAGACAAACTTAATTTTACTTAATCTAGTATACCACATTATCCAAAAGCTAAAGTTGTTATTATGCAACTTTAGCTTTATTCTTTCCTAGAATTATATAATGACCTTTCCTCAAATAATTGTTGTATTGGTTAGGATTCATTTTGTATATATCCCATTGATATCTCTCATTATTGTAGTAATGCATGTATTCATTTATACAATATTTTAATTCTTCAAATCCATTTTTTAATTTTATTTAATATTATTTAACTTTTATGGCTGGCAAAAAGGAAGTATTTTGACCTAAAAAAATTGACAATTTAAATATCGACATAATTAATCAATTTGTTTTGAACATGAGTCATATATGAGTAATAATAGTGAAAATAGTATTGTACAAATAAAAAGTGCGGATATCCGCAATAATAATCTATAGGAGCTTTTTTTGACAATCAATAAAGACCAAATCTACTCAATCATTTTAGCAATCTAATCAAAAGAGTTAAGAAGGCCATTTATCTGAGGATTTATCAAATATATTAGAAAATCTTAAATCATTTAATAATATTTATTTATCAACATAAAAAATCATACTACCCAAGTTAGTTTAAAAAGGCTTTGTCAAAGAATTTCTTTTGTAGTGTTACTAGTGATAGAGTTTAAGAAATAGTACAAACCAATTTAGCAAAATAAATTTAAAAAGATATTGAAATAATGTCTAACACCTTGTTTATTACAAAATTATGTAATAATGAAACTATTAATATTAATCACTAATATATAGTTATTATAAACGTATTTTCAGTAAAAAAAATAATCCCTTGCCTTTCCCAAACTTCTCTTTATAATTATTAATGATACTCAAAAGGAATTAATCACAATAATTATTATTATAATCTGGGAGAATACACATTATGTTTATAAAAAAACACTCTATTAGAAAGAAACTATTAATAGGTATGTTATGTGCTCTTATTATTCCAATAATTATAATTACCATAACTTCCCTTCAAATAACATTTAAATCTATGGAAGATCAACTTATATATAATAGAAGAATGAGTATAGGATGGCTAAAGGATAGACTTGATTTAGAAATAGATGAATATAGCAATTTATTTTATCAATTTGAAATTGTTGAATCAATTAACGATAGAATTATGAGCTGGTGCTATGAAGGAGAAGAACTAGATTATGAAAATCAATGGGAATTGATTTCATTTATGAATTCTAAAATTAACTTAAATGGTGCTATTAATTCAATTGAATTATTTAATTATAAAAGAGATGAAGTCTTAGTTTGTGCAAGAAGTGGAGCAACCCTTGAATCTATTGATAATAAACTTGATCCTTGGAAAGATAGAGATATTGATAAACAATCTAATGTTGTTTTTATAAAAGAAGGTAGAGAAATTCTCGCTATACACCAATTCTTTAAATTTGAAAATAAATTACCTATTGCTCTAATGGTTGTACATATAAGGCCATATTATCTATACGATATAATTGATGATATTAAAATGACAAATGATGAAAGCGTTATTGTATTCAACGATCAAAATCAAATACTAATAACATCAGATGGTGATAAAATAAGTGAAAGTGATGATGCATTAATAAAGCTTAAAAATATGATGATTAATGATGATATTAATGAAACTTTTTCTAACAATGCATATTGGTTTTATGATTCAGTTAGCAAAGGGAAAATGGGAATATTATTTAAAATATCAAATGATGTAATTACTAAAGCCCAAAGAAAATCAGGAATGGTTGGCTTTATAGTAACAATAATTACACTATTTATTTCAATTATTTTTGTATATTTTTTCTCAAAATATATTACAAAACCAATAATTAAACTTTCACATAGAGTTAAGAATTTAACAATTGATGAGCCCGAATCAATAGAAGAAAACTTAAATATTGAGATACGTAATAATAAAGATGAGATTGATACATTAAATGAAAGTTTTATCTCGATGGCTAGAAAAAACCACAATTTAATTGCTGATAAATATCAAACTCAAATAGAAAAAAGAGAAGCTCAGCTAAAAGCTCTTCAAGCTCAAATAAATCCACATTTTATGTACAATTCTCTTCAAGTAATAGGAGGTATGGCAGTATCTAAAAATATGATGGATATATACCAAATGACACTTAATTTAAGTGATATTTTAAGATATTCACTAAGTTTCTCTAAAGATTCTGTTCCTATTAGTGAAGAGCTAACATATTTAGAGAGTTATTTATCAATTCAAGATATGAGATTCCCCAATAAATTAACATACACAATAGATTTTGATGAAGATATATTATCATTTCATATTCCAAAATTAATATTGCAACCAATAATAGAGAATAGTTTTTCTCATGGACTTTCAAATAAAAAAGGCAAATGGGAAATAAATATTAAAGGGAAAAGATTAGATGAAAATAATATAGAGATAATATTTTGTGATAATGGGATTGGGATTAGTGAAAAAGAGTGTGAGAAATTAAATAAAATAATGGAAAAAGCTCCAAACAAAACTCTTGATAAAAATTCTCACATAGGACTCAGTAATGTAAATTCTAGGATCAAGCTTTTTTGCTCAGATACTGATTATGGGCTTAAAGTAATATGTCCAAAAGAAGGTGGAGTAAAAATAAAGCTTACTCTTTGCAAAAGAGATTTATTTACAGAATAAAGGAAAGTTTATGAGTTATAAAGTTGTAATTATAGATGATGAGTTGTGGACACGTGAGGTAATAAAAGGAATTGGAGCTTGGAATGATTTAGATCTTGAAGTTGTAGGAGAAGCATCTGATGGTGAATTTGGATATGAAATTATAAAAAGAACAAACCCAGATATTGTAATAAGCGATGTTTGTATGCCTCGCCTCAGTGGCCTTGAATTAATAAAAACAATAAAAGACAATGGATTTAATTGTTTAATAATAATGATATCTGGCTATGATGATTTTGCCTATGTTCAAAATGCAATTAGACTTGGAGTAAAGGACTATATACTTAAACCAATAAAGCCTGAAACATTAAATAACCAATTACAATCTTGTGTTAATCAAATAAAAAATAAAAGAAAAGAATCAAATATAGGCTTTGATTTAAACTTTGTATCAGTTAATTTCTCTAAATATATAGATTATAGGATAAGAGAGCTAAATGAAGCACTAATTGCAAAATCAAATGATAAAATAATAAAAGAATTTAACATCTTAGAAAATGAAATACAAAAGAAGTTTCCTAAAATCATCAGGCATGATTTTATAATCTACTTCTATTATAGATTATTGAATAATTTACAAAATTATATAATCAACTCAGGCTATAAATATAATCAAATATTTTCATCTAAATTTACATCCTTTGTTTTTGGTGATGATACAAAATTTATTAGAATGTTAACCTACCTTAAAGAATTATATATAGAAACAAATGAAAAATTAAATGAATTAAAAAAATATAGAAATAAATTAGATATTTCAAAGATAAAAGAATATATAGAAAATAACTATTTAAATGAAATATCTCTTGAGAAAACTGCAGATATTTTTTCCATTAGTAAAGAATATTTATCAAAGCTATTTAGTGATGAATATAAAATATCTTATTCAAAATATGTAACTAAATTGAAAATGGAAAAAGCCATGAGTTTAGTATTAGATTTAAATAACCCTCTTAAAGATATTCCTGAAGCATCAGGATATTTAGATACAGCTCATTTTTATAAAACATTTAAGAGATATTATACTAAAACTCCAAGTGATATTAGATCAACATTAAAAAAAGACAATAAAAGTGATTAATTTTAACTACACCTTTTTTCTTAAAACTGGATTAAGCTCATCATATAAACAAAAAAAGTCCAATTAAAATATT
>CAZPTG010000239.1:0-3885 GCA_964589355.1 uncultured Spirochaetaceae bacterium | reverse complement strand
GATTAATTGAGCTTGAGTTCATACCCATTGAACAGCCTGTTACAAAAATTATAAATAATACAGTCAGAATAAATGATAGAAAAGATTCTTTTATTTTTTTCATTTAATTTCTCCTTAAAAATATTTATTATAGCTTAATAATATTTAAGTAAGTTGTCAAACAAAACTAATATTTTTATTTATTAATTCGTTATATAGTATATAGTTATAACCATTACATTATATTATATATATTATAATTATTATATATTAATAGCTTATATATTATTAACTGTGTAAAAAATATTTAATAAATCATTTTTATTTGATTGCATGGATAGAGCTTCAGGTCCCTAAGGGCCTGGGGCCATTTTTTTGAAGACAATTCACTTTTAAATTGTAATTTTTTATTAATGGATAAATAGAATAAGGAATGATGCATTTCAAACTATTTGATAGTACATAGGATTTATATGGTATATACCCCTATATACTATATATATAATATTAATACTTTATTAGTATATTCTTATTCCACTTATACCAAGAGATACTTAAATTACCTATTGTATAGAATTAAAGATGGTATAAAACAGTGGAATGATTAGCTTTTTTTCTTCCAGTTTTTAGCTTTTTATTCCTTTATTTATATATTTTACACAGAATTATTTGATTTGATTAAAAGACTAATCAAAATAAAGTGGAATAAGATTTATAAAGCATTAGCACCAATAGTTAAATTACTACTGATGCTAATATTTTTAGTATTACTACAATTAACTATCGTGAATTGATAATTACTCTTTCACCTTTTTAACATAAGCTTGTTGTTTGCCATAAATAGGGAATCGCTTAGTTTTACTTTTATTCCCTTCAAACCTTATCCAATCATCCATATGCTTCATTATTGTAGCAATTTCATAGGAATCAGCTTTTTTAATTGAGGATGGATCTCTCCCTAAACATTCACTCCATATTTCAAGATTGCAGACTGTAGTTCTCTCAACTTTACCATTTCCACTATTAAAACCTGAAAGATAATCACGTCTCTCACCAAGTCCTAATTCATCCCATTTCTCAGGAAGTAAAGTATTAAGATAGGCTTTTACAAGTCCTTCTCTTTCATCAGATTCAATAGCTTTGTCTTGATAATCTCTTGCAACTTTTGCTATATCCCCTTCAAGATATAATGCCTAGGATAAGATTTGAACTCGCACAGTTATAAAACTACTTGGATCTGAACCAAGCGCGTAGACCAATTTTGCCACCTAGGCATAAAATAAATTATTATTTTAATAAATAAGTTAACAATTCACTTTAACCAAATAATTAGCTAGTTTTCTCTCTTAATGGACAAAGTCGCTTTCATCATACTTGGACATTATCACTTCCTTTTAAGACAAAAACATAACTTTTTTTAACAATACTATTGACAATAACTCATAAATTTAATAGTTTAACAACTGTCTTTTGGGGGCGTAGCGAAGATGGTTATCGCGTCGGCCTGTCACGCCGAAGATCGCGGGTTCGATCCCCGTCGCTCTCGAATTAAGCTTCTTACAATTAGTAGGAAGCTTTTTTTCTTTTTTGCCTATTAGAATCTACAAAGTTTTTATAATCTATTATATTATTTAAAATATGAAAGCAGATTTTGATTTAATAAAACATTATTTAACTATTGATAGAGATAGTTTTGAAAAAGAGATTAAAGCGCAAGCTTTTAATACTCTTATAAGTGAATGTGATTCAAGCGTATATACAGGTGGCTTATTAGCTTTAACTAATGTATGTGTAAATAATTGCCATTATTGTGGCTTAAATAGGAATAATGGGGAAATAAAAAGATTCATTTTAGATGATAATCAAGTTTTATCATCTATTAAAGCAGTTAAAGATTTAGGGTTGAAGAGAATACTTTTAATTGGAGGAGAAAATCCTAAGATTAAGTTAGATCAATATTTAAAATATATTGAAGAAGCTAAAAGGTATGATTTAGAAATTAATCTTGCAATGGGTGTATTTAATAAAAAAGAATATAAAATATTAAAAGATGCAGGTTTAGATTATTATACTATCAAATTTGAAGTATCGAATGCAAAAGTATTTAATGAATGTAATCCAGATATAACTTTTGATAAAAGAATGCAAGCTATTAGAGAAGTAAAAGAAGTTGGTTTAAAACTTGGTACATCAAGTATTGTTGGCCTAAAAAATCAAAGTTTAGATGATATTGTAAATGATATTATTTTGACAAAAGAATTAGAAGCTGATTGGGTTCCCATCGTACCATATATTCCAGCAAAAAATTCAATAATGGCTAAGGATACACCTTTTGGAGATGTTGATATTTTATTACGAAGTATTTCAATATTGAGATTGTTATTACCAAAAGCGCAAATAACTGCAGGACAACCTACACAAGATTCAAAGATTGGATTTGGTGATGAGATAGGAAATATTAATGCAATGTCTCATGGAGCAAATAAGTTATTTGTTGAAGTAACTCCTTTAGCTCTTCAAAAAGATTTTGAAATAACAGAAGGTAGAAAATTACTAAAGTTAGAGAAGATTGATAGAATGATTAATTCTTTAAATTTAAAAAGAATATAAGAGGAATAATAATATGAAAATATTAGTTGGAATGAGTGGAGGAATAGATTCTGCTGTTAGTGCATATTTGTTGAAAAATTCTAATAATGATGTAAAAGCAATTACTATGTTATTAGGGAAAGGTAATCAAGAATTAAAAGATGCAAAAAAAACAAATTATTGTTTTGCTCCAAATAAAGAAGAAGAATTAACACAAGTAAAAGAAATTTGTGATAAATTGGAAATTGAATCTATTATTTTAGATTTATCAAATAATTTTACTGAAACAGTTCTACAAAATTTTAAAGATGAATATTTAAGTGGAAGAACTCCAAATCCCTGTGTTTGGTGTAACTCTAAGATAAAATTTAAAGCCATGCTTGATGAAGCTAGAAAGAGTGGTATTGAATTCGATAAATTTGCTACAGGCCATTATGCAAGAATTATAGAAAAAGATGGTAGATATTGTTTATACCGTAGTAAAGACTTAAAAAAAGATCAAAGCTATTTTTTATATAGATTAACACAAGAGCAGTTGTCTCAAATAATTTTCCCATTAGGTAATTTTACAAAAGATGAAGTTAGAGAAATTGATGTAGAGCAAGGTTTTCACAAAGAAGAGCAAACAGAGAGCCAAGATTTTTATGATGGTGATTATACCGATCTTTTAAATGTGGAAAGCAAAGAAGGCAATATTGTTGATAAAGATGGGAATATTCTAGGAAAACATAATGGCCTATTTCATTATACCATTGGTCAAAGAAAAGGATTGGGGATTGCAGCACCAAGGCCTCTTTATGTTCTTGAATTAAATACTCAAAAAAATGAAGTTGTCGTTGGTTATCAAGAATCTACATATAATAAAGTTGTAGAAGCTAATAATATTGTTTGGGGCTCAAGAATCTCTTTAAATAATGAAAAGCTTCAAGCTAAAATTAGAAGTACTGGATATCCTTCTAATGTAGTTGCATCATCCTATACTGATGATAATGGACAAGAGATCTTAAGGTGTGAATTTGAAGAGCCTATTCAAGCAGCAACTTTAGGTCAATCTTTAGTTATTTATGATGGCGATGAAGTTGTAGGTGGTGGTATTATTTGTAATACACAATAATAATATATTTATAAAAATAATTTATATACAGCCTTTAAATTAAGTTAAAATTTTTATTTTATAAAAACTTTGAAGGCTTTTTTGTATATATTTGTTGTTCATGAAATATATTTGATTAAAATATATACAATAAGAGTATATTATATGTAATTTATTATTGTTTTATTTTTTTCTTTATGGTTAAATGAATTTACACACAAAAA
>CAZPTG010000238.1:0-3901 GCA_964589355.1 uncultured Spirochaetaceae bacterium | reverse complement strand
TATAAATTTATTAGCATTGTTAATTTTTTAAGAAATAACTATTTTAAAAAGTGCGGATTTGGTGTATATTAGGTATATACAAAGTGCGGATTTGTTAAAAAATGCTTATTTGAAAAATGCGGATTTGCAATAATTATAGGTATTTTAAATAAAAAAAGGTTCAATATGTTTAAAAGAAAAATTTATGATAAATTATTAGCTTGGAAAAAAGAATCTAAAGGAAAAACAGCTCTTTTGATTGAAGGGGCAAGAAGAGTTGGAAAATCAACGATTGTACAGAGTTTTGCTGAAAATGAATACACAAGTTTTATAATGATTGATTTTTCATATGCATCGACAATAATTCAAGACTTATTTAAAGATTTATCTGATTTAGATTACTTTTTTTTACAGTTACAATTGCAATATGGCGTAACTTTAGTTGAGCGCAAGTCAATTATAATATTTGATGAAGTGCAATTTAATCCACTTGCAAGGCAAGCTATTAAACTTTTAGTAGCTGATGGTAGATATGATTATATTGAAACAGGTTCTTTAATTTCTATACGAAAAAATGTAAAAAATATATTAATTCCAAGTGAGGAGAGAAAACTTCAAATGCATCCTATGGATTTTGAAGAATTTTTATGGGCAACTGGAGATACAAATACTCCAAGTTTATTAAAGAAAATGTATGATGAGAAAATATCCATTGGAGATGGACAAAATAGAAACATGATGCGAAAATTTAGGCTATATATGTTGGTTGGTGGAATGCCACAAGCAGTAAAAGCTTATCTAGAAAGCAATAATTTAGAAATTGTTGATCAAGTAAAAAGGGATATAATTAATTTGTACGAAGATGATTTTTACAAAATTGATCAAAAAGGAAAAATCTCATCTTTGTATGATGCAATACCCTCCCAATTAAATAAGCATTCATCAAGCTATCAAATATCTAGTGTATTACCTAAAGATAGAAAATCAACTGTAGAAGAAGAAATATTAGAACTTAATTCATCAAAAACTGTCATAGGCTCCTATAATGTTTCTGATCCTAATATTGGTTTATCAAATGTGTATAATAAAGATAAATTTAGGCTCTATCTAGCAGATACGGGGTTACTTATTACCCTTATGTTTAAAGATAAAGATTTTACTGATAATATAATTTATTCAAAATTATTGAATAATAAATTACCTGTGAATTTGGGAATTGTTTATGAAAATGTTGTAGCTCAAATTCTTATAGCAAATGGAAATAAACTATATTATCATACTTTCTCTGATAAAATTCAAAAACGAAATTATGAAGTTGATTTTTTATTAGTTAAAAAAGATAAGATATGTCCAATAGAAGTAAAATCTTCTAGTTATAAAACACATAAATCACTAGATATTTTCTCTGAAAAATATTCTAGAAGAATTAAAGAAAAAATAGTAATATATACTAGAGATTTAATTAAACAAGACAATACTTTATATATTCCTATTTATTTGACAATGTTTTTGTAAAAATCTTTCGTTTTCAGTTTTAAAATTTGAAAATACTTCACCATCGATAATACTCCTATTTTCCTTCCAATATATAATATATTTATATATTGAAGTGTATTTTCAGAGTGGCCCAGATTTCAACTGAAAATTTTAAAAAAATGGGGTAGTTTTAAAGTACCATATACATCACACAAGAAAAGTGATTGACCCATTATTTTCGAGTTTTCCACATTGCCATAGGATGATTTTTTATAATATTCAAAATTATTGTATTTTCAAATAATAACTCAGGGCAATATTCCCTATTGCAAAATTTTCTAATAAAATCTTTTTCTTTATCTGTTATATTCATTAACTCATTTACAAACGATCGTACTAATCCTAATGCATCTTTAAGTAGAAAGACCTCACTTTTTTTTAATACAGGAACTAATTCCCTCAAAATACTATGCTGATTCAATTTATCAGTTGCTTTTAAAGTAAAATCCCCATCAATTTTATCACTTGTTAAAACATGATAAAATATTACTGTTTTTCTCAACTGATCTTTCTTTTCAAAAAGCAATTTATTATTAATAAGTTTATACACATCATACAAATCTCTTACTGCTGCACGATTATTAAGAGCATTAATTTTACTGCCATATATTTCTAAACTGCTAAGAGAATTCACTCCCCCATCAACTTGAAACAAATCAGTTAAAACATTCCTTTTTATAGCTTTATATATATGGGCTCTCATAACATAATTAATATCAAATTTAATATTATCTTTATTACCACCTGAATTAATGTATGAGAAATAATACGAATCTAAAACAAACGACATCCTATCACTTTTCTTCCTCAAATACCCTTTTTGCTCCATAAATTTTAATATTCTAGCGCTTATTTCTTCTCGGTCTCTTTTCATTTGTTCGACATCAACATTATTCAAATAATCTATATCTATATCAACAGACAAACGAGGAAGATCCAATTCAAGTAAATTTATCGCTGTACCACCTTTTAAAGCTAACCTTTCATTTAAAAATTCATCATGGTTGATAAATTCTAAAACATCAACCAATCTAAGCACTTTTTCATAAGTATCTCGATTAAACCCACTTTCAGAGGATTTTTTACTTATATAATTCTTATCAAATATAGTCATCAGGCTCTCCTTGCTTATTTTTATCTACTATAAATTCTTCAGGTATTACCAAATTCCAGATATTATTAAATTTACCTTCATATTTTTGTATCAAATAACGCACACTTTTGCTTGATTTTAACTGACAGATATCAAAAAAATTATTGCTTATCTTCTCACCTTCATAATAATTACTTAGAAAATAACCTATTTTTTGATATAGTATTTTTTTATTATAAATCTCTAAATATTTAAGTAATTTATCTTCATCTAATTTTCCAAGAATTTGCGAGATATTTATTAACTCTTCTACTCCACTGATTTTTGAAACAAGATTAATACTATCAACATATGTTCTTTCTATATCAGTTACTTTAAGACCTTCTATATTTTTTACCGCTATAACTCCATCTTTAAAATTTGTATTTACAGATTTATAACTTACCCCTCTAAATTCAAAATCATTAAAGCGTTTAAAAGATGAAACATACACTGTGTTATAAACTTGGTTTGCCATTCCATAAAATTCAAAGGCAGTATGATGAGATACATAAGCATCTTCATTAATCGCACAAGCTATTTGATACTTATTAGCAATTACATCACCCGTTGTTAAATCTATGCATGTATATAAATCTTTACGGATTCTAGCAACATAATTTTTCTTTAACCATCTACTGATTAATGAAGCTGATGTACTTTTATTTCCTGTTATATCAGTCACATCTTTTAATGAAAATGTGACTTTCTTTGCTAATTTTATATATTCTTTCATAATACTTCACTTTTCTCCCAATATTGCTTAAATTCAAGCAATATCTTATAAATTTTAAAGTTACTTTAATTATATATCTATTTTACTTATTTTCAAGCATAATCAAGCAATTAATAAATTAAAATCTTAAAAACTTTAAAACCTCTTTTATTACTTATCGTATCATTTACATCTATTATCTTTGATATTTTCAACTTCTTTATTCTAATTTACTATTTAGAGAGTAATGTATAATAATTTTCACAATTTAGTATATTAATGGTATCTTAAACGTGAACACTTCCTCTCAAATAAAAAACGACTATCTTTAAAAATAGATTATAATATTCCAAATAAAAAAAATCGGAGAATATATAATAATTAAAGGAAGTATAAACGTTCATTTTGATTTAAAATTATTTGATGTGTGTTAAACAATATGATGTGACCTCAAAATTCGCAAGATCGTGGATTTAGCATTAATGTGGTTATAAGAAAAAAAATAAACCGCATGCATTACCACATGCAAAGAGAGGCCA
>CAZPTG010000237.1:0-3905 GCA_964589355.1 uncultured Spirochaetaceae bacterium | reverse complement strand
AATTGTATTTATTATTGTTCCAATATTCTCACCTATTTTAGTAAAATTGGGATTCAACCCATTATGGGCCGGAATGATGATATGTATTAATTTACAAATGGCTTTCCAAACTCCACCAATGGCTATGTCAATCTTTGTACTTAAGGGAACAGCTGATCCATCCTTAGGTTTAACAATGAACGATATAATAAAAGGAGTTATCCCTTTTATATTAATAATCATGTTTACACTAACTTTATGTATTATTTTCCCAGAAATAATTACTTGGCTACCAGAGACAATGTATGGTGCAACTTAATAGATAGTTAAATAAATAGAAAGTTGTTATATATAGCAACTTTCTATTATTAAATATTTCAATGATATGATATCTACTTGTATAACAAGTTTTATTCATGATATTTTAAATTTATGAGATCAATAAAAAAAGAAAGGCTATCTGAAAAAGTACTAGATGCCATAAAACAAATAATAATAGAAGATAAATTTGAACCAGGTTCAAAATTTTATAGTGAAAATAAACTAACTCAAATGTTAGAAGTAAGTAGATCTTCTATTAGAGAAGCAATTCGCATACTTGAAGTTACGGGATATGTTGAAGTTCATCAAGGAAAAGGAATTTTCATAAAAGATAAATCCGAGGAAGAATCAACTATTAAACAATGGGTTGTTGATAATACAGAACTTTTAAAAGAACATTTTGAAGTTAGAATATTAATCGAGCCTCAAGCTGCTATGAAAGCTGCTGAAAAAGCTAATCCTCAATCAATTAATAAACTTAAACAATGTTATGATAAATTTTGTATAGATTTTGAAAATGGAGACACTTCATTAGCTATTAAAGATGATAGTCAATTTCATCAATTAATAGCTGAAATGACATCTAATAGAACTTTATCTATATTAATGAAAACAATGTCACAAACTTTAAATGAAGGTTGGATTGCTAGTTTAAATACACCAGGGCGTTTAGATCAGACAATTTTTGAGCATAAAGAGATATTATCAGCAATTGAAAATAATGATCCAAAACAAGCAAAAGCTGCTATGAAAAATCATTTAAATAATGCTTTAAATTCTATTCAAAAATATTCAAAAGAGTTTTAAGATAAATCCGTATAAATCAAAAAAGTGGATAAATATAATCATCCACTTTTTTCATCTTTTTTTATATTTTGTAATGTTATCTATCTATTGCTAATTTATTATAATTGATATATAATACTTATAGTATGTGAGAAAATAAATGCCCCCGAGCATCGGCCTATTGCAGTTGCTCGGGTTTTATTTACGAAAAGTAAATTTATGGATTTAATACTTATAGATATTATTAGGCTCAAATTATAAAAATGAGTCATTTTTTTGCGGAGGAAAAATAATATGAATTTAAAGAAATTGCAAACAATGTTAAATGAGGAAAAATGGAGCATTTCCTTTATGCAAAGTTGTGATGTTCAATTTTTTGTTGATTTGGATAAAAAAATCAATAAAATTGTAGACGATGAAATAATTGAAATCAAACAAATTTGCGATGAATATTTTGAAGAAAAGAATCAAAATAGTGTAATTGCTAGGTACGTCTCTGGAATTGTAACATTAAAAACTAGACCTCAAGAAGATAGCATTGCTTTTCTTGATTTAATTTCTTCCTTTGCTCAAGTAAATAGAAATGATTTAGTTGAATACTTATGCAGTTTAATTTTAAACGTTAATGAAAGCAAACCTGCTTTACGTTTATTAGGTGAATCTTTTGAAAAACAAGATAAAATTGAATTAATGTATACTATTTGGGAAAGATTAATTAAAGTTGATTACTCAGAAACTGCTTTATTAAAAGACTTAGCTGATCATAAATTACAAAGTGAAAAAGCTTTTGATAGAGAAAATGGTGTTCTATTTTATAAAAAACTTATCAATCGTTTAATTGCAAAAAATGATCCAATGAGCATTAAAGAAAGTTTTCCTGTATTAATAAACCTAATACCTGATGAATTTGGCTATTTGGTTGGAATTTGTGATAGAGTATCTATACACGTTGGACAATCATATGCTGTAGCTTTATTAAATCTTTTAGTTAATGAAAATAAAGATAATTTAGATAATAAAATAATTATCTATAAAAAGATTCTTGAATATTCTCAAGATAATTTAAATTCTAGAAATTCTTTAGTTAAATGCTATAAAACTAAATATAAAAATCATGGAAGATTAAAAACTTGTTTAGATCATAGTAAATTAAATGATAAAGGGTTTAAAGACGTTATTAGAGCAATTGAAGACTTTGAAACAAATATTGCTTTTGATAAAGGAACTTTTGTATATCAAAAATCTACTAATAAAATTGGAAGAATTCAAAATATTAATGAAAATTCTGTACAAATAGATTTCCCAGATAAAAAAGCTAATATGTCAACTGATATGGCATTTAAAAGCTTAATTGCATTAGATAAATCTCATATTTGGGTATTGAAAAGTGTAGTTCCTCATGAAAAACTTGCTACTAAAATTAAAGCTGATATTCCATGGGCTTTAAGAATTTTAATGTCTAGCAATAATGATAAAGCATCTATTAAAGAAATGAAAAATGAACTATTCCCTTCTCTTTTAACTACTAGAGAATTGAATGCTTGGGTTAATGCAGCCAAAAAAGAATTAATGAGTAATCCTCTCTTTGGTGTAAGTACTCAAGTAAAAGATACTTTTACTCTTAGAAAAACCCCTATTACTTTTGAAGAGAAACAATTAAATATCTTTAAGAGTAAAAAATTATTCTATTCAAAAGTTAAAGTATTGAGAGATTTCATTTTAAATGATGGTGATGTAGAAAGTGATTCATTCTTAGAAATGATCGCATATTTTTCATCTAACATCACAAATAACGATGGTACAAGTATAACACTTCATAATGTTAGCGATACTATTGTAAGTAGTTATTTAATACTTCAAGATTTATATATAAATTATAGTATGAATTTTGTTAAATTACCTGAAGGTTTACCATTCTCTGCTCTTTATAAAAGAATAGAAGATGTTATTGAATGCTTTAAACATATCGATGATCC
The DNA here is from genome assembly GCA_964589355.1 of uncultured Spirochaetaceae bacterium. GTDB lineage: Bacteria > Spirochaetota > Spirochaetia > Sphaerochaetales > Sphaerochaetaceae > Pleomorphochaeta. Next base: position 843 of record CAZPTG010000237.1, on the reverse strand, counting down.
AGAATTGAAAAAATTATTCATTGAACATGTTGTAAAAGTTGATCCATTTTGGGAGAGAACACTAATTAATTTATTCCCTCATTATTTAACATCTTATATTCCTGATACATTTAGATCTCATAAGAAATCTAATAGCTTTGCTAATGTATTCAAAAAGTGTGTTGGAAATTATAAAGATAATTCTCAAGTTTTCTTATACTTATATAAGAATTACACAACTAATGCTTGGGAAAAAAATGGCATTTCTTCTGAACAACTATTATTTACTGCTTTATCTTTATTAGATTATTTACTTAAATTAATTGAAAACAAGAAAAATGTAACTGAAAATAGAAAAAATGTAAAAGTATTAATGACTAAATTATTTGATGAAAAAGCTATATTTAATTATATTGAAGAAGGCGATGAAACTAAAGGTAGAAAAGCATATGCTCTTGTTGATAGATTACCTTTAAATAAATCTGATTTAGGTAAAAAGATTGAAGTTAAACACCAAATAACTAAAAAATATCCTAATTTTGACTTTAATACTAAAGCTGCAATTAATGTTGATGATGAAATAATTCCAACTGGTTTATTCTGTCTAAAAGAAACTATGGAAGCAAAAAAAACTTATTTATATAATCTACAACATGTACAACTTCCTGAAATTGCAAAAGAAATTGGTGAAGCTAGAGAATTAGGTGATTTAAAAGAAAATAGTGAATATAAATATGCTAAAGAAAAGCAAAGAATGATTAATTCACAATTAGTTAGTTTAAATGAAGAAATTGAAAAAGCTACTGTTATAAATCCTGAAACTGTTACAAATGAAAAAGTTGTATATGGTACTAAAGTAACTTT
>CAZPTG010000236.1:0-3908 GCA_964589355.1 uncultured Spirochaetaceae bacterium | reverse complement strand
TAAAATAGCATAAATACATACAATACAAGCAATTATAATTGTAATACTTATACAACGATTGAATTTAAAGGGGCAACTTATGTACAAAGTGGAGCTTTTTGTAATAAACGTTTTTTTTATTACCTTATATAATAAAAGATTTGGCTTTGAAAATATTATTATACATCTTTGCTAAGTAATATTATTTTGAATTTAATTTTTAGTTTGTAGTGGATATTTAAATATTATAACAAGTTTTGTTGATATAATATTTGTTTGTAATAACTATCTATATGTAAAGAGAATGTGTATAGATTTATTTACAATTTATTAAATCGCTTAAACTAATTGTAATAAAGATAGTTATAAATATATGTAATTAGAAAGTTAATGTTTTTATCAATTGCTATTATATAGACTAATTAAAGCTTTTAGAAATAATATTGACTGTTTCAAAATTATCGCTTTTTGATTGAGTTATTAGTTTGATTTCTTAATAATTAATAAATGTTAAGGTGTAAGGATTTAAATAAATAAAAAAATATAGTTTTTAGTAACAACTACTTGATTTTATTTTTTATCTTGTTATTATGTAATTAGTTTTTTAGAAAAAAGCACATTTATCATATGTTTTTTTTACAGAAATAATATAAAATGTTTTTTATTTGAAGTTTTATGTTTTTTGTTATATTTTTATTGACAAATTGAAACAATTTATTGAAACTGTTTATATAGTTTTTTACAAGTAACAAACTTTAAATTTCGAAATAGTTGCAAATGTAAATTTGTGACAAAAGAGGTAAAAATGATAAATTTATGTGCTTTAAGACAAATGATAATGGATCTTCACAATGTTGAGGAACATTTAAAAGTAGATGTAGGTGTGACATTTAATGAAGCTGCAATATTATGTGCTATTGATTCTGGTTATACAGAACCTGCAGGAATTGCAAAACAGATGAATCTTTCACCTTCTAGAACAAGTAGACTGCTTACTTCAGTAGAAGCAAAAAAATTAATTAATAGAAGAAATTCTCGTAGTGACAAGAGAGTTGTGCATATATCTCTTTCTCAAAGAGGTCAAAAAGTATTAGCTCAATTACATTCTTGTGATGCAAAATTTCCTCCATATATTGAAGAAGCAATATTAAAAGGATCAGAACTCATTGAAGAGCAATAAAACTTATGTAGTTGTAGGTGGTGTAGCAGGTGGTGCAGGTGTTGCAGCACGTCTAAGAAGATTAGATGAAAATGCGACAATTATAATGTATGAAAAAGGACCTTATGTTAGTTTTGCTAACTGTGGATTACCTTATTATGCAGGTGGTACTATTAAAGAAAGAGAAAATCTTTTTGTTACACCAGTTTCAACTTTTACAAATGCTTTTAACATTGATGTGAGAGTTGAAACAGAAGTAGTATCAATTGATAGAGAAAAAAAGAGTGTTAAAGCTGTTAATGTTTTAACAAAAGAAGCACATGAACAAAAATATGATAATTTAATCCTAAGTCCTGGTTGTGAACCTTTTGTTCCTCCTATTAATGGTATGGATGATGAAGCTGTATTATCAGTTAGGAATGTTCCTGATATAGATAAAGTAGTTGAAAAATTACATGATGCTAAAAAAGCTGTTGTAGTTGGTGGTGGTTTTATTGGAATTGAGATGGCCGAAAATCTGAAAGAAAGAGGATTGGACGTTTCTTTGGTAGAAGCTGCTGAGCAAGTAATGATAACTTTGGATATGGATATGGTAGCTCCAATCCATGATACATTACGTTTAAATGGTGTAAATCTATATCTTTCTCAAGCATTACAATCTGTTGATAGAGTTGGAGACAAAGTAAATGTTGTACTCCCAAATTCAACAATTGAGAATGTTGATATGGTTATTCTGTCTATTGGTGTTAGACCTTCTTCACAATTAGCTAAAGCGGCTGATTTAGAATTAGGACCAAGAGGCCATATAAAAGTTAATAAATTATGTCAAACTAATGATAAAAGTATTAGTGCTATTGGTGATGTAATTGAATATCCATCTCCTCAGTTAGATGGTAATAATGCTATTGCACTTGCAGGTCCAGTAAACAAAATGTCCCGTCTTTGTGCAGATGCAATTGTAACTGGTAAAGCTAGAGAGTATGTAGGTACTTATGGTAATAGTATTGCTAAAGTATTTGATTTAAATTGTGGTAGTGTCGGGTTAAATGAAAAAATGCTCGAAAAAGAAGGTATAGAATATGGAGTTGCTGTAACTCATGCTTCTCACCACGCTGGATATTACCCAGGAGCTTTATCTCTTAGTGTAAAAATATTATATGATAAAAAAGATGGAAAACTTTTTGGTGGTCAAGCAGTAGGTTATGCTTCTGTTGATAAAAAATTAGATGTTTTATCTGCATATATATCTAAAGGATCAAGTGTTGAAGATTTAGCAAATTTTGAACAAGCTTATGCACCTCCTTTTAATGGTGCAAAAGATTTATTAAATATGCTTGGTTTTATTGCTTTGAATGAGCTAGATGGTCTTGATAAAATAGTTGATTATAAAGAAGCTGAAAAGAAAATCCGTGAAGGTGCATTTTTATTAGATGTAAGAACTCTTGATGAATTCAAATTAGGTTCAATTGATGGTTCTGTTTTAATCCCTCATGCTGAATTACGTTCTCGTTTAGATGAAATTCCTAAAAATAGAGAAGTAATTATTATGTGTGGTATGGGTCTTAGAGGTCATATTGCTTATAGAATTCTAGCTCAACATGGTTTTGATAAAATCTATAATTTAACTGGCGGTTATAAAACACTAAAAGCTATAATGGACGATAGAGAAGCAAGACATAATATTCCTTTAGATAATGTATTTAATAGAACTGTTTGTAATACATCAAATATAGATTTAACTGATGAAGATATGCTTGTAGTTGATGCATGTGGACTTCAATGTCCCGGTCCAATACTTCAATTAAAGAAGAAAGTTGATGATTTAGAAAAAGGGCATGTCCTTAAAATTAAAGCAACTGATCCAGGATTCCATAAAGATGTTAATTCTTGGTGTAAAATGACTAATAATACCTTGTTGGATTTAAGTAAAAATGAAGGTGTTATTGAAGCAATTATACAAAAAGGTGAAAAGAAAGAAACTGATTTATCAACCAATAAAAACGGTGCTTCTCTTATTGTTTTCTCAAATGATTTTGATAAAGCTTTAGCTTCTTTTGTTCTTGCTAATGGTGCTGCAGCTTCTGGTAAAGATGTTACAATGTTCTTTACGTTCTGGGGATTGTCAGTTCTTAGAAAAAAACCTAATAAAAAAGTTAAAAAAGACTTTATGGGTAAAATGTTTGGTGCTATGCTTCCAAAAGATATGGATCATTTAAAACTCTCTAGTATGAACTTTGCTGGAATGGGGCCAAAAATGATGAAAGGAAGAATGAAGAAAAAACAAGTTGATCAACTAAGAGCTATGGTTTCACAAGCTAGACTTAGTGGAGTGAGATTGGTTGCTTGTCAAATGTCTATGGATATTATGGGTGTTGATGAAAGAGAACTTATTGAAGGTGTTGAGGTAGGTGGCGTTGCTACTTATTATGAAGCAGCAAGTCATTGTGATGTAAACTTGTTTATATAGGTTATTACAAATACTGATTAAAGATATATAAAAATCTCACTATAAAAAAATAGTGAGATTTTTTAATGATTATATAGAGTATAATATTTATAATACTATTCCCAAATTAATGATTTTTCTGTATCAATATCAAAAAATTGCCAAGCATCTTTTTTAATTGAAAAATAAATTTTTTCTCCAATAGAAAGTTTTTCATGAGGATTTCCTAATATTTCTATAGACTTATTTCCACATTGACATGAAAGTAAATTGTCTCTTCCTAAAGGTTCTATAATATTAATATTAGCGCAAGCAGCATTTTTA
>CAZPTG010000235.1:0-3929 GCA_964589355.1 uncultured Spirochaetaceae bacterium | reverse complement strand
CAAGTTCGTCCCCATCTTCTGTGACCGCCTGCAGCACCACGTCTCCAACTCCTTCGGCATTTTTCAGAAAAAAATGAAATGTACCTTCCTGGCCTGTTACAAAATAGTCAAAATACCCCGGGTCGTCAATGAGGGAGAGAAATACAACCGCTTTTCCCGGGGGCAAACCGTCGGCTGATTTTTTCACTTTCCCGCTAAGAATAAAACCGTCCTTTTCCGCAAAACCGGGCACTGCCAAATCCGACGGAGTGGAAACTGAAGTAAATCTGCCTCCAAAACTGCGAGCCATCTCATCTGCACGTGATGCTCTCACAACAACAAATTCAGTTTCACTTGTTTCAATGGCATCCAGGCCCAGTTCAACAGTAACTCTTTCTCTGGGTTTGAACTCCTGTTTGTTTGGTATTATTTTAACGCGGCTATCAAGATTGGTTTTGGAAATATTCTGTTTTTGTCCGGGGACTTCCATTTCCGTCAGGTCATCCTGAAAACGGTTATAAACAAATAACGATTTTTTCTCAACAGGCAAGTCCGGCACAGAAAGGTTTTCATAAACGAAAGCCGATAAAAAATAGACCCCGGTACTTAACGAGTCGGGGACATGTATATATCCTTCGGACCAACCGGCGCTGCTTTTTTTGATAACCGATGCGATTATCTGATTTCCGGCATGGGTCAGATGTACATGAACCACATTGCTTTTTGCACTGTCGCTGTTTATAGCGGCTACTTTAAACCACAGTGTATCGCCCGAAACACAGTAGTCGCGGTCAGTAAACAGGTAGTGCCGGGTAATTTCATTTTCTGATTGTGAAAATCCGTAAAACGAAATCACCGAAAAAAGCAGTACCAATTTAATATTTTGCCAGTTTACCTTCATTCTTTCATATTTAATTCTGCCAAAACACGGGCGGGTACAACGACTTCACACCCTTCTCAGGAATATCATATAAAACATTAATCCTGCGCAGGATATGATTTCCGCTGTGGGGATTGAGGTAGATATATACCCGGTGTTCGCGGCGGCGGGAAATCTCAAAATTACCCAGTACTATTTTTTTGGAATTGGAGGTGCATTTTAAATTGTTTCGTGCCTGCACATAAAGCGGGTCAAATATTTTCCCGTCGGCGCCAAGCTGGCTGTTCAGATCTTTATAAAAATTCCAGGCCGATTGAGAAATGGTGTGCTGATAAATTATATAAATCCACCCACGTTGTGTAGAAATTGAGTCGAGAATTCCTGAATTGCTGTACTGGAAAAAATCCAATGGGTGCTTTGTAATTTTGTAATCCGTTGCAAATTCGGGCGGCGCAGCAATGTTAAAATTCTCATCCGGATAAAACGAATTCCACCCATATTTCATACGGGTAGCAGGCAAACCATTAATCACAGTATCGAAGGGAAAAGTATATTGAAAAACCTTTCTTGCATCAAAGCGGTAATACGTTTTTTTGTTTCCATTGCTTATGTCGGCGTAAACCTGATGCCCCAATGTTTTTTTGAATTCTTCCACATCGGTTTCACCCCCGGGCTGGCTCCATTTTTCCAACTCTTCACTATAAAAATTATCAATGTCCGGAGTTTCGGGAACGGATTCATAGTCTGACGAAAAAGTTTCACCTTCGGCGATGATGTGCAGTTTGTATCGTTCGGTTGTATCAATTGATCCGGTCAACTCATAAACTCCGGGCTGAACTTGCTGCGTCAGGTAGCCTTCACCTCTGCTGTCGAGCAACTGCACCAGGGCATTGGTGAAGGGTTCAAAAGAATCGGCCTCGTTAAAACCGGCTGATTTTTGCAGAATAATTTGATAGGGAGGCTCTCCGTAAACCAGGCGTGCATCCACAGCCAGAGCACTCTCCACCTCGTCAAGTTCGGCTTCGTAAACCGACTCACAGCCTGCAAAAAGTACTAACAGCATTACCAAATATTTCAATGATTTCGGCATCAGAATTTAAAATTATAGGTTAATGACGGTACCGGAATTCCGATAACCGAAAGTTTGTAGAGCGAATATTTCCGGGAATCGTTTCCAGCTCCCGGACCCGATTTCCGGTAGTACACCGAGTACGGATTTTCTCTGCCGTACGCATTATAAACCGAAAGTGTCCAGCTTCCTTTCCACATGCGTTTTCGGCGCAGGTTTTCATCGAAAGTGATGGAAATGTCGAGCCGGTGATAGGGAGGCATGCGGTATTTATTTCGGTCGGAATAATAAACCATCGTTTCGCCGGCGTACTTGTATTTTATTTCAGGAAGCGTAACCGGCCTCCCGGAAACAAACACAAAGTTGGCAGAAAAACGCCACCGCCGGCTGATGTTGTAAGTGCCAACGAGCGAAAAATCGTGCGGCTTGTCATACAGCGAAGAATAGTACTTCCCATCCCAGAAGTTATCTTCTGCGTTGTCGGCATTTGTTTTTTGCATGGTTCGCGAGAGCACATAACTGACAGACCCCGTGAGCCGGCCTGTGTTTTTCTGCGCGCTTAGTTCAATTCCTGCTGAATATCCGCTGGCCGAAATCAAATCATCTTCTATGTTTTCATTCATAATTAACTGCGCACCATTTTTATATTCAACCAAATTCTGGAGGTATTTGAAATAAATTTCCGACGAAAAATCGATGCCTCTCAACCACGAATCTTTCTCCATCCCAAAAGCAACCTGGTCGCTGATAAGCGGTTTCAAACCCGGGCTGGCAGGTTTCCAGGTTTCGGCCGGAGAAACAACCGCATTGTTGCTCAACTGAAACATATACTGGTGTACCCGCTGATAATTCCACTTAACAGTGGTATTTGCATTAACATCGAACCGGGCAGAAAGCCTCGGTTCAAATCCTGTGTAATGTTTTTCCCGGATTTCTTCTTCAGGAATATCAGGAGTAGGAGCAAAAATGTTTAATCTATCCGTTTCATTGTTTTCAGAATTTTCTGCTGAACTTCTGTTTTTGAAAAAACTAAAACGCAATCCTGCGGAAACAGAAAATTGAGGTGAGATCTCAAATTCGTCGCCAACAAAAACAGCAGCTTCCAGGGCATTTTCTGCCGGCAACTCACGCGAAACGATGCGTGTTGTATCTTCCACCGGGGAAATTTTTCCTGGATTGATACGGTAATCGACCACTTTTATTCCTCCAATTGCCTTATGCATAATGTTCGGATGCCAGCGCACGGTGTACCCTGCAGAAGAATAGCTCAGCCGGTTGTCGAGGAAATAGGAATCCAGTGGGTTTTGTTGTGCAAAATCAGTCAGCCTGTAACGGTACTGACTGTGGGCTAGTTCAAAATCGCCATAAAGTTCTTCGGTTAACTGATTACTCACTTCCAGATTGGCCAGAATATTTCCGTATTGGGTAACCGATTCGGTACTGGTGTTAAATTCATCGTTACTGATATATCCCATCAGACTCATTCGGTTGTATTTATCGAATTTGTAAGTTATTTTCCCGGACACATCGTAAAATTGGGTCACACTGCGGGCAAAATCAAGTTCAGGAATTTCTTTCATAATCCAGTTGGTGTAAGAACTTCTGCCTCCTGCCACAAAAGTCAGTTTTTTATTTTTACTCAGCGGCCCGTCCATTGTCACACGCGAATTGATGAGGCCAATTCCGCCATAAAACCTGATTTGTTCAGTGTTTCCGTCTTTAAACCCAACTTCCATAACAGATGCTACTCTTTCTCCAAAATTCGCCGGCATGCCTCCCTTAAACAGGCGCACATTTTCTACAACATCGGGATTTATAAGCGAAAGGAATCCGAAAAGATGCGAAGAGTTGAACACAGGACTGCCGTTTATCAGAATCAGATTTTGGTCGGTATTTCCGCCCCTCACGTTAAATCCTGATGATAATTCACCTACGGTTTGAACACCAGGCAGCATGGTCATTCCCTTTAAAATGTCCACTTCGCCCATCAATGCAGGTAAC
>CAZPTG010000234.1:0-4002 GCA_964589355.1 uncultured Spirochaetaceae bacterium | reverse complement strand
CCATTGGCCGGGTGTGGATAAACGATACCCAGTACTTTGATGACGTTCCGCTGGTTGCCTGGGAATTTTACATCGGCGGCTACCAGCCCGCGCAAAAATGGCTGAAGGACCGGAACGGCAGGAAGCTTGGTTTTGAGGATATCAAACACTACCAAAAAATTATTGTCGCCCTTACCGAAACCGACAGGTTAATGAAAGAAATCGATAAAATTGAAATTGATTGATTTAAATAATATGGAATATTCTGAAATATTAATTTCATTTTTTGTGGGTTTAATAGTTGGAATTTTGGGCACTTTTTTCGGTACTCGGATGGTTGACAAAGCAAGAGAACGAGATGAACACAAAAAAGAAAGAAAAAAGTTTAAAGAGGCATTAAAAATTATGCCTAATCTGTTAAAGGAAATGAAACAGGATTTAAGCGACAATCAAGATGGGTGTATGCAATTTATTGTACTTCGGACGTTAACTTCAAATTTTAATTCTACAAAAATGTACTTCATATATGCAGAAAATGATCATCCTAATATTTATGCACATCTGAATATTTTAGAAAAATATGGATTTATACATGATATTACCTTTACTGACACACCAATGTATCAGTTTGAGTTCAAATTCGTAAATTATCTAATGAAAACAAAAATTGAATTAACATAACTTTTTGTCCTTCTCCATTTCCCCATCCCTTTCCATGCCACGGAAAACGGCTTTGGATAAATACCACGATATACTGTTTTAGGATTTTGATGAAATGGCAAATAAGAACTTTTTGTATAAAACAATGAAAAGGTTTGCCTGATGCTGGAGAAAAGATGGATAAAATAAAACAGCACCGATTACAAATTGGCGCCAGCTGGAGGTAATAGGGTACGGAAAAGTTGGGTTCACCTTACCGGAGTTGGAAAGAGTTACATAATTACAATTCCCGGGGCCACAACTATGCCCTGAACAGGAATTATTTATAATTTTGAACAAGAAGGCAACTAATTTTTTCACGTCAAATTTTATTTTTTGAATTATAAAACCAGCAATATAGCACCGGAGCCCCGCAAATTTTGGTTTGCCCTCGATAATGCTGCCAAAATATTTCCGGCTATTATAAACGAAAATGCAACTGCGGTTTTCAGGTTGACGGCGCAGTTAAAACAACCCGTTAAAATAAAGCCGCTCCGTAAAGCCGTTTTACAGGCTGAAAAGCGCTTTCCGTTTTTCAGGGTTCAGCTCCGCGAAGGATTTTTCTGGTATTACCTCGAGCATTTTCCGAAGCACATTCCCGTTGAGCCCGATGAACACGGGTTGTGCAGGAAATTTCCCAATGGAAGTTTGTTACTGCGAATTCCTGTAAAAGTTAACAGCATCAGTGGTGAATGTTTGCATATTTTAACCGATGGCACCGGTGCATTTGAATTTCTTAAAACTGTTCTCATACTTTATTCGGCTGAATGCGGTGCCGAAATTCCCGACAAATACCGGATTAGCGAAACAGTTAATCGTATTTCGGAGGAGGAATACGAAGATGCTTACAACCGCTACTTCAAGGCTGATATTCCGCCAATGGTAAAACGGTCGAAAGCTTTTCACCTGCCTTATCCGTTAAAATCACATCCCCGCTTCACCCGGCAGTATGCAATTATTCCGCTGGAAGAAATTAAAGAGATGGCAAAAACCAAAGGAGTAAGCATAACGGTTTATCTAATATCGGTTTATCTTTATGTTTTACAGGAAATTCATGAAAGTCTGAATGGATTCAACAGGTATAAAAAACAGAAAAAGCTTCGTATTCAGGTACCTGTGAATTTGCGGAATATATTCCCCTCGAAAACCAAACGGAATTTTTCGTTGTTTGTGATGCCGGAAATCGATTTGCGCCTGGGGCATTATACGTTCGATGAGATTGTCAAATCAGTTTACCACCAAATGAAATTAGAGACCGATGAAAAGCTGATCAATAAAAATATTTCAAGAAACGTGGGCAGCGAAAGGAAGCTGTTTGTCAGGGGAATACCGTTGTTTTTGAAAAGCTTAATCCTGCGCATGAAATACTACTCTTTGGGAACAAGCCAGTACAGCGGGGTGCTTACCAACCTGGGGAAAATAGATTTGCCTGATGAAGCCGCCGGCTTGATCGATTATTTTATAATGACACCGCCACCGCCCAACAAGATGCTGAAAATTAGTTGCGGTGTGGCCGGTTTCAGAAATAAACTGACGTTGAGTTTTGGGAATAGCACACATTCGCAGGAGTTTGAAGAAAAGTTTCTGCTGTTTTTACGCGATCAAAATATCTCGGTTGAACTGAAAAACAAATAAATAGAAGATTATGGTAAAATGTCCGAATTGTGGAGTGGAAGTAGAAGAAAATGCCAATTTTTGCTCGTTGTGCGGAGAACCGCTACTGGAAAATACTGCCGGTAACGAAGCTTTCATTAAATCGGGAAAATTACGGCGCGAAGACAAACTGCTCACAGATTATCAGCAATTAACCGGTTTTCAGAAAAGAAAAATCTTCTGGCAAATATCGGGGCTGATTCTTATTTCCGGTATTATTATCACCGTCCTTATCGATTTTATTGCGAACAACAGCATCACCTGGTCAAAATATCCGGCTGCAGTGAGTTTGGTTCTATTCATCAATTTTACCCTGAATACGTTTTTGCGCAAAAGAATCCTACTCATGGTGGTACTCAGTTTTCTGTCGGTAACAAGTCTGTTTATGCTTTTCGATGTTTTTACCGGCTACACTGGTTGGGAGATAAAACTGGGAATTCCGATCCTATTGGTTGCCTATCTGACCGTTTTAATTCTCATTTTTTTGATACGGAAAGCAAAGCAGAAAGGATTGAATATTATTGCCTATTCGCTAATTGCCGCCGGGGTGCTGAGTATTTGTACTGAAGGAATGATTTCCGTTTATTCGCAAAACACAGTGTACTTTGGATGGAGTCTGATTGTGATGGTCTCGGTTGTTTTTATCGCCATTCCGTTGTTCTATATTCATTACCGGCTGAAAAAAGCAACCGATTTGAAACGGTTTTTTCATATTTAGCCTCTTTTATTCTAAAATAATTCCTTATTTTTTTGAACAGGGCAGGTTAGGCGATCTATCATTAATTAACTATTTTTGTTGAGGAAAAAATCAAACAATTTTTACTGAAATGGAAGAAAAATTTGTTGTAGATAAGAAAGGACGTAAAATTGCCATTCAGGTTCCAATCAATGTATACAAAAAGCTGGTGGCCGATTCTGAAGAGCTGGATGAAATAAAGGAATACCGAAAAGCTAAAGCCCGCAAAGGCAATGCAATTCCGTTCGAACAAGCTTTCAGGGAAATAGAAGATGCTACAAAATGAAGTACACCATTTTCATTGAACGTTACGCCCAAAAACAAATAATGAAATTGGATAAACAGGTAATACCTGTTATTAAGGCTGCTATAGCAGGACTCGCCGATAATCCGCGCCCTCATGGTTGTAAAAAATTAAAAGGAGAAGATGCTTATCGTATCCGGGTTGGTGATTACCGGGTTATTTATGAAATTGATGATGAAAAAATTATTGTTACAGTTGTTTCTGCAGGGCATCGAAAATCTGTTTACCGCTAAAAAACCGTAACTCGTATCGCTGTCACTCTTTTGCGCCGAAGGCATCTCTTGCGGGACAATAAGGGATTTGTTGTTTTTAGTTTATTGAAAATCCTCATTTCGAAAAAAGCCGTTTTTTGCTAAACGAATCGAGTGAGAAAACAAAACGAATTCTGTTTTTGAATGGCCCGGTGGCTGAATCAATGTTTTTGGACACCAATAACAGAACGTAAATTTCAAAAATATTCCGGATACCTGTTTTAAATCCCGCCTCAAAGAAAATAGGCGAACCGTTGTCGCTGGTAGATCCTTTATCGTTCAGCAGGATATTAACAAATGGTTTCACGGGTAACCGGCTGGTTTTGCCGGGCAAGCTGCTTGTTAAAGACAATGAAACCAGCCAACTGCTGTAACTCAGG
>CAZPTG010000233.1:0-4052 GCA_964589355.1 uncultured Spirochaetaceae bacterium | reverse complement strand
TATTAGATGCAGATGTTGATTCTTATAATGAAAAAGCAGGTAAAAGTGCAACTTCTCAAGAGATAAATGCCTTAGTTCTTCAAGATATTGAAATACTTCAAAATCGTATTGACCAATTTGGTGTTAGTGAACCTGTAATTAGACTTCAAGGTGATGATCAGATATTAGTTGATATTCCGGGTGCTGCGGATCCAGAGAGAGTTAATTCTTTCTTACAAGGTAAAGGGTCTTTAGTATTCCAAGTTGTTGATCAAACTTTAACTCAAGAATTAAATACTTATTTTGAAGAAAATCCACTAGAAGTATATAATGAAGATGGTTCAATTAAACAACCAGATTTCTTGCCAGCAGGTAAAATAGCTGCAGGATTTTTTGAAAAAGATTCATATGGTATTGATGAATTAAAATCTTTTGTTGTTCTTGATTCAGAGATTGGTTTAGATGGTATTCATTTAGAAAGTGCACAAACAGGATCAAATTCAATTACAGGACAACCTGTTGTTAATTTCCATTTAGATGCAAGTGGTGGAGATGCTTTTTATAAATTTACTTCAACACATGTTGGAGATTCAATGGCTGTAGTAATGGATGGAAAAGTTAAATCTATTGCCACAATTAATGAACCAATTCGTCAAGATGTTCAAATTTCTGGATTTAGTCAAGAAGAAGCTTCTGATTTAGCTATTGTATTGAGAACAGCCGCATTGCCAATTGAGTTAATTGTTTCAAGTCAACAAGCAGTTGGAGCTACATTAGGTGAAGATGCTGTTTCTACAGGTTTAAGAGCAATTGCTATTGGTTTAGCTTTAGTTGTTGTGTTTATGTTTATTTATTATGGATTAAGTGGATTGGTTGCAAATTTAGCCTTGATTCTTAATTTATTTATAATGTTAGCAATTTTATCTGCCTTGAAATTTACATTAACTTTAACTTCGATAGCTGGATTAATTCTTACTCTAGGTATGGCTGTTGATGCAAATGTAATTATTTTTGAACGTATTAAAGAAGAATTAAAATTTAAGAAAAGCCCTCAAGCTTCTATAAGCGCAGGTTTTGGGAAAGCTTTTTGGACAATTGTAGATGCAAATATTACAACAATAATTGCAGCATTAGTTCTTTCTCAACTAGGATCAAGTGCAGTTAAAGGTTTTGCTAATACATTAGCTATTGGTATTATAAGTTCATTATTTACTGCATTATTTGTATCGCACTTAGTATTTGATGCTACTGTCACAGACCGTGACAAAGCTAAATTACATATAACCTGGAGGAAAAAATAATGAAAAAGAATCTTCCTGTTATTAAAACACGTTTTATTGCAATAACATTCTCTTGTATATTATTGTTGGTAGGTGTCGTCTCTTTTATTATGAATGGTGGTTTCAATACCGGTATTGATTTTGAAAGTGGTTTGAGTCAAAGAATTCAAATTGCACCTGTTGGTTTAGAATTAACATATACTGGGTCTCAAGATGTAGAAGTTTCTGTAAACAATAGTAATTTAATTGTTGAAGAGAGAGGTGAGTCTGGAGTTGTATCAACAACTTTTACAAGTGCTCAATATCCTAAGGTAAATGATTTAGCATCAGCTTTATCTTCTATTGATGGTTTAAAAGTTAATGTTTTAGATGGTAATATTGATTCATCAAAAATGATTTCTGGATATGGTTTTCCAGCAATATTAACCTCAGAAGCAACTAGTATTAACTTTGCAACTGGCGGTAGTGTTTCTATTGAAGAAGTAAGAGAAGCTTTATCTGTATTAGGAAGTGTTCAAGTTCAAACTGTTGGAGATGAAATAAATCAAATTTTCCAAATTAGACTTGGAACAAATGATGGTGATACTCAAGACAGCATGGAAAAAGCAGTTTCTGATGGGTTTGCTGGTACTTTCGAAAATGATTTTGTTGTATTAGAAAGTAACTTTGTTGGACCACGATTTAGTCAAACCTTGATTTATGGTTCATTATTTGCTGTTTTAATTGCAATGGTATTAATTTTATTCTATATTTGGGTAAGATTTAGAATTGCTTATGCAATATCTTCTCTTATTGCATTAACTCATGATGTATTATTGTTATTAGGTTTTATTGTATTATTTAGATTTGAAGTTTCTAGTACAACAATAGCTGCAGTATTAACAATTATCGGATATTCCTTAAATGCAACAATTGTTATATTTGATAGGATTCGTGAAAATAGTAAATTAATGAAAAATAAACCTTTCAAAGAAGTAATTGAACATAGTGTAACTCAATCATTAACAAGAACTATAATTTCTAGTGTTACAACTGTATTAGCAGTAATGCCTCTTGCTTTATTGGCAAGTGGAACAATCAAATTGTTTGCAATTAATTTGATTTTTGGTATTATTGTTGGTACTTATTCTTCTAACCTTGTAGCTCCTTCTTTATTGTTCTTTATTAGTAAAGGCGAACATGTAAAAGAAAAAGAGAAAGTTGAAGAAAAATAAGAATATTTAATTATTATATTATTTTATTGAGCTGCAAGATGTTTCTTGCAGCTTTTTTTCTTTATTTACATTAACTTTTCATTTATAATAAGGCAAGGTATAAAAATGGAAGTAATTAGATCAAATATAGTAGGTTATTGTAGTGGTGTTTCTAGAGCAATCGATATAATTACGGATGCAATAAAATTATCAAAAAAATTAAATAAAAAAGTATATTCGCTAGGTTATATTATTCATAATCCTCAAGTAGTAAAAAAAATGGAAGATTACGGTGTTGAGATAATTGAAGAAGCTGATGCTTTTACTGTTGAACCAGGAATTGTAGTTTTAAGAGCTCATGGAGTTAGTGATAAAGTTAGGCGAACTTTTTTAAATATGGGGTTTTATCTATATGATGCTACTTGTCCAATTGTATTAAAAGAGCAAAATATGGTATATAATGCACCTTCAAATTATAATATTATTATTATTGGAGGGAAGCAACATCCAGAAGCTTTAGCTTTAAAAAATGTTGAGACAAGAAATAAAAAAATAATAATAAGTGAAGTGTCTGAAATTTCTAAACTTCCTTTTGATAAAAATCTATTTGTTATAATTCAATCAACTTTTCCAAGTGGAATGAGTCTAGATATCGAAAGTTCTTTGCAAAATTTTGCAAATAGAAAAGCTTTAGAAATATATTTTGCCAACAAACTCTGTAATAGCAATCAACGTAGAAGAGATGCTGTAGCAGAATTATCTAATAATTGTAATTGTATTGTTGTTATAGGAGGCAAGAATAGTTCAAATACAAGAGGCCTATATAATTATTGTATTAACAATGGAGTAGAATCGTATTTGATAAGTTCTAAAGAAGAAATTCCTGATAAGTTATATAAATATGATACAATTGGTTTAGCAACAGGAACTTCAACTCCTTTGTTTGTTATTGAAGAAATAGAAGAAAAGTTAAAAAGAGGTAAATTAAAATGAAACATAAAATTCCAATCCCTACAATAAAAAGATTCCCATCTTATGTTAGATTGATAAATCAATATAAAGAAAATGGATTGAAAAGTGTAAGTGCAACGATTTTGGCAAATGATTTAAGATTAAATCCTATTCAAGTAAGGAAAGATTTGGCTTTTTCAGGAATAGAGGGAAAACCTAAAGTTGGCTTTGAAATTAATCAATTGTATAAAGCTTTAATTGAAGCCTTGGGCTGGAATAATTCTACTGATGCAATATTAGTTGGAACAGGTAATTTAGGCTCAGCTTTGTTAGGCTATAAGGGTTTTGAAAATTATGGTTTGAGGGTAGTTGCGGCTTTTGATAAAAAAGAAGAAGTTATAGGAAAAAAAATTGGAGATATTAGTGTAAAGTCTTTAACTGAATTAGAAGAATATGTGCTATTAAATGGAATTAGCATAGCAATTCTTACTGTACCTGCAGCTCAAGCTCAAACATGTGCACAGTTATTAGTTAGATGTGGGATTCAAGCTATATGGAATTTTGCTCCTAAGGATTTATCATTGCCCGAAAATATTGCTGTTCAACGAACAGATTTGGCAACACAATTTGCTGTTTTATCTGCAAAATT
>CAZPTG010000232.1:0-4059 GCA_964589355.1 uncultured Spirochaetaceae bacterium | reverse complement strand
TTTTATTTGTAAATTTTATGGGTGAATCATTAGCTTTAAAAGATGTAGTTGATTTAATACCAAATTATTTTACAGTTGCAATTGTATCTTTTATTATTAGCATAGTAATGAATAGAAGCAATGATTTGATTTGTAATCAATTTGGAAAAAGTAGAAAAACAGCATTCATATCTAATTTTTTAGTACTTTTTTCAAGTGGATTAATATTTGCACTAATTTTTTCTTTATTAAAATCGTTTTTTTATTCTTTTGAATTAAATGAATATTTAAAATATAAAGAACATTTATTCAATTTTAATATAAATAATAAACAATTATTAATTGGAGCAAGTGCTAAATATATAACTAGATTTTCATATTTATTATATAACTTTGCTTATTATTCATTCTTAGCTATAGCTTTTTCAATATTAGGAATCTTTATTTATTCATTATGGGTAAGATTAGAGAAATTATATAGATGGATTGTTTTCTTATTAGTACCTGTAATAATAACCTATTTAACACCTAAGCTAATTATTTTTTATATAAGTGATAGTTCTAGAACTATTGTTTTTGTTAATAATATAATAAAGTTATTCGGATTGGAAAATGGATTTTCTTATCAATTTATATTCGTTTCAACAATAATAATATTAATTCCGATGTTAATTATTTCCTATTTTATAATGTTAAAAAAACCGTTATACGGTGTTAAAAAATAGTTTTTTCATAATATTTTTATTAACTCTTCTTGTTGTTTTTATATCAAGGAGAGTTTTTTGTGATATAATCACTTATATATAGATGATATTAATATATATTTTTTTATAAAGTAGAGGAAAGATATGAAAAGTCATTTGGGTAAAAAACTATATAGTTTAAAAGAATCTTTTATGCATTTATTAAAAGCTTTTGTTAGTGTAAATTATTTAAGAAAAGCTAAAAAGAAAAAGATTATTGATGAAGAATTGCAAGAAAGAATAATGCTATCTGTTACAAGCGTTAATGGTTGTGCAATGTGTTCATATGCTCATACAAAAATGGCTTTAGACGCTGGATTAAATGATCAAGAAATTAGAGATCTATTAGATAATAAAGATAAAGAAAACATACCAGATGACCAATTAAGTGCTATTATGTTTGCTACTTATTATGCTGATTGTAGATCAAGGATAGATATAAATATTTGGGATAAAATTGTTGAAGAATATGGATATGATAAAGCATTAGGTATTTTAGGTGCAATAAGAATTATTAGTGTTGGAAATATCTATGGAATTGCTTTTGGCTCTTTTATTTCAAGATTCAAAAAAGATAAAAGTAAAAGAGATGAAAGAACAACTCTTTTTTATGAGCTAATGATTTTAATAACTTTAATTCCTTTTACTTTAATTGCTTTGTTACTTTCATATGTATTAAGACTTTTTAAAATTAAATTAATTTAATAGATATATTTTTATGAATCTTGATTTATGTTTTTAGAAATTGTAAATGCTGTTGACCAACAAGCTTGTAAATTATAGCCTCCACAATCTCCGCTGAAATCAAGAATTTCTCCACAAAAGTATAGATTTTCGCATAATTTGGATTCTAAAGTTTTTTTATTTATTTCCTTCAAATTTATACCACCTTCTGTAGACATCCCTTTCTTTAATTGTCCTTTAAGCGAAATTCTAAATTCCCATCTTTTTAGTAATTCATTAATTTTATTGATATTTTTATTTGAAATATTTTTAGAAATATCGTCATTTATTTCTAATTTTTTTAATATATAATTGATTAATCTAGATGGTAATTGAGTTTGATTTTTTATACTTGTTGATAATTGCTTGTTATTTTCTTCTTTTACTATTTTAGTATTAGTATCTAAAAAGATACTTTGTTCACTTGTCGCATACTTTGAAACATCTAAGATAAGAGGGCCTGAAATTCCAATTTTCGTGAAAATTAAATCGTCAGTGTTATAAATTGTTTTATTTTTTTTAGTGAAATAATTTGTAAAAGATATGCTAACATTTTTTAAAGAAATCCCTTCAATTTGAGAAACATCTTCATTTAATATTTTAAAACTTGCAAGAGCAGCTCTTGGTTCAACTATTGTGTGTTTAAATAATTTTGCATAATTATAGCCATCTCCTGATGAACCTGTTGAGGGATAAGACATTCCCCCGGTTGCAATTATTAGATTTTTAGATTTGTAATTATTATCAATTATAAAAGAATTATTTTGCTTTTCAATTTTTTCAATTTTATACTTAGTAAGTAAATCATATTTTGAATCTAATAATAAAGTTAATACAGCATTTGCATTTTTTACTTTAGGAAAGATCTTTTTATCTTCTCTAGTGATAAGTTTTAAACCTCTTTTTTCAAACCAGTTTTTTGTATCTTGAGGGGAAAAATTTGCAAAACTTGGGCCTAAGAAACCTCTTGAATTTCCATAATGGGTTAAGAATTCATGTGTTTTATTATCTCTTGTTAGATTACACATCCCACCCCCTGTTATTAAAAGTTTTTTTGCAGGGCTTTCCATTTTTTCAATTACTAATGTTTTAATATTCTTTTCGGCTAAATTCTTTGCAAGGAAAAGACCTGATGCTCCAGCGCCAATTATTATAGTATTATAAGATTCCATTTAATTTATTCCTATATAGTTTAAAGCTTCTCTAGGTAGAATTTGTTCTAATAATTTTATTGTTTCTTTTCTTATTTCAACTAGAACATACATTGAGCCATCTTTTAGTATTTTAGTAAAACCTTGTGGAGTTGGGGCTGTTGTTATATTTGTATAATCATAATTTTCATTGAAAGATCCTTTTCCTTTTGAAGCATAAAATTCTTCAAATTCCCATTTTTTGATATCATAAACATCTTCAATTTTTTCTTCTTGAGAATCTGGTAAATTTGTAAAAAAATCAATATTAGTTATTTCTTCTACATCATTAATACTTAGCGCATAATCAACAATTTCTTTTTCTCCTTTTTTATTTGGTAAAATAAAGCCTATCCCTTTGATTTCAGGTTGAGTATAATCAAGGATTACTTTGTAATAATAATTAGGTACTGCTACCTCATTCTCTCCGATTGTTTTATAAGGGCCATCTGTTAAAACAGCTCCAGTTGTAACATATATTAGATGATTATTATCTGCAAAATTTCTGACAATACCTTCTAAATCAGCCCAAATTCCTCTATTAAATTGAGGCTCTTGTGGACTCATGTTACTCATATAAAAAGATTCTGACATAGCATTTTCACTTTCTTTTTGATCTGCAGCAGGGCATAGATGACCTCTATCATATCCACTTTTTCTATAGTCACTTAAAGAGGCACTTTTAGTTATTACGTTTGGATCTTCTTTAAAATTATCTTTTCTTTCTGCAGGGCCATATAATTCATTTTGTGTAAGTTTATAAGTTACGTAACTTGCTTGTTCATATTCCTCATTATAGCTTAAAGTGTAGCCATCATGTTTTATAATTTGCTCTTTCTCAATAGCTTTAGGCATCTCTAAAGAAGCAATTTGCACTGTTGAAATACTTGCTTGTTCTTTTTCAAAAACCTCTTCACTAGGAGCAACAAATAGCGATACGATAGCAATAATAATAAATATAATAATTAGTAATACTAAATTTTTGAAAGTTCTTTTTATTGTGCTTTTTTTCTTTTTTGCCATAGTGGTTCCTTTTTTTAGATAATAATTGTTATGTAATTTTGAAATATTCTCGTATTCTCTTTTTATTAAAAATTCCGATTATTATAAATAATATTATAAGGATGATTATATCGAAATATTTAGAAAAAGATAGTTCGTTTGTTTTAATAAATAGAGAAATAGAGGGTAAAGCTGAGTTTTTATAGTTACAAAATAATGCAATTAATAAATTATTTGCAAGGTGAGTTGCTAATGCTATTTCAAGACCATTTGTAATTAATATAGATAATGTTGCTAGAGCTCCAAAAGTAAAATAATAAATAATAGAGCTTGTAAAATTTGATCTAACTTCTGGATTTAGTAAATGAGGAATAAAAATATCAATCCAATAAGTAATGAAATTATTATTGAAAAAAGGAGAT
>CAZPTG010000231.1:0-4078 GCA_964589355.1 uncultured Spirochaetaceae bacterium | reverse complement strand
ATTTCTGAAACATATCTTAATAATTTTGATATCTGATTTTCATTTAGACAAATATCTAGAGAAGCCGCACAATCTTTTAATACTTTTTCATATTTCACTATTTTGAACTTCTCCATTTTTTCACATGAACCATTAATACAGCTACATCAGTAGTTCTAAGACCACTAATTCTGCTAGCTTGACCAATGCTTCTTGGTCTAATTTGTTTACATTTTTCAATACCTTCTGAACTCATTCCATTTACACTATCATAATCAAAATCATCAGCTATTCTAATTGATTCAAGAGAAGCAAATCTTTTTACTTCTTTATCTTGTTTTTTAATATAACCTTCATATTTTACATCAAGTTGAGTCTGATATCTTATTGGCTCACTATATTCTTTAAGTTTTGGTATTTTTGTAATCATTTCATCAATTTCAATCTCAGGCATTTTTAAAGCTTGAAGAGCATTTTTCTTATTGTAAGAGTGATGAGTTAAAAGATCTTTTACACTTTCTATTTTTTGAAGCTTATCTTTTAATCTTTCAAGTTTTTCTTCACTTTGTAGACCAACTTTATGTCCTATTTGAGTAAGACGTTGATCACAAGAATCATGTCTCATATTAAGCCTATACTCAGCACGGGAGGTAAACATTCTATAGGGTTCTTTTGTTCCTTTAGTAACAAGATCATCAATTAATACACCTGTATAACTTTCAGCCCTAGATAATACAATAGAATCTTCTCCTTTTAGCTTTTGAGCAGCATTAATACCTGCAATCAAACCCTGACAAGCTGCTTCTTCATACCCACTTGTACCATTAGTTTGTCCTGCTACAAATAAATTACTAATCTTTATAGTCTCAAGAGAAGGTAGAAGTTGAAGAGGATCCATATAATCATATTCAACAGCATAAGCTGGTCTCATAACTTCAACATCTTTAAGACCTGTCATTGTTCTCATAAATTCATTTTGAACAAATTCTGGAAGAGATGAAGACAATCCATTTAAATACATTTCTTCACTGTCTTCCCCTTCTGGTTCAATAAATATTTGATGCCTATTTCTATCTGGAAATCTAACAACTTTATCTTCAATAGATGGACAATATCTAGGACCTTTTCCTACAATCTTTCCTCCATACAATGGAGATAAATGCATATGTTTTTTTATTACTTTATGAGTTTCTTCATTAGTCCAAGTTATATAACATGGTATTGATGGTCTATTTACATTTTCATAATCAAATGAAAATGGCATCATAGGATCATCTCCAGCTTGCATCTCAAGCTTAGAAAAATCTATTGATGATCTTCTAACTCTAGCAGGAGTACCTGTTTTCATCCTACCAAGTTCAAACCCATGTTTTCTTAAAGCTGTACCAAGACCAATAGCTGCTGCTTCTCCAAGTCTTCCACTAGGAGAATCATACTTACCAATAAAGATTCTACCTTCCATAAAAGTACCTGTTGTTAATACTACAGTTTTAGAAGATATTCTATGCCCTCTCTCTGTAATAACTCCATTAACAACATTTTTATCATGATCTATCATTAAATCAACTACAGTATCCATAAATAATTCAAGATCTTTTTGAAGTTCTAAAGTATGTTTAGCCTTCATATGGTATGCAAATTTGTCAGCTTGGGCTCGAGGAGATTGAACAGCAGGACCTCGTCGTCTATTTAATACTCTATATTGAATCATTGTATCATCAATTAGATGTGCCATTTCTCCACCTAATGCATCAACTTCTCTAACTATATTCCCTTTTGCAAGGCCCCCTATTGCAGGGTTACAAGATAATCTTCCAATCGCATCTATATTTTGAGTTACTAACAATGTTTTAAACCCAATTCTACTAGTAGCTAGACAAGCTTCTATTCCTGCATGTCCACCACCAATTACTATTACATCATAATCCATACTATTTCCTTATTTTCCTACGCAAAAACCACCAAAGATTTTATCAAGAATATCATCACTTGTTATTTCTCCTGTTAAACTACCTAAGGCAGTAATAGCAGAGTTTAATTCAAGAGCAATAATATCTAATCCCATATCAATTTCATTTAATTCAAGAGCTTTATTTAAAGAATCCTTTGCCTCTTCTAATAGTTTATGTTGTCTACTAGATTCAATAACAAGAGTTGAATCATCAGATATTAATATACCTGAAGCCGTTTTTTCAATAATCGCATCAAATAAATGATTTAATCCTTCTCCTGTTAAGGTGCTAATTGATATAGCTTCTTTTCTATGTTTAATATCTCTCTTTGTATATGCTAATATTGTCTTTGGATTGTCAATAATGCTTCTATCAATAATTGTATTTTCATCAACTCCATCAACTAAATAGATAACAACATCACAAGAATCTATTAGCTCTTTTGTTCTCTCAATACCTTCATTTTCAATAATGTCATTACTGTCTCTTAAACCTGCTGTATCATACAATCTTACAGGGATTCCTCGAATTACAGTTTGAGCTTCTATATAATCTCTAGTAGTTCCATTTATATCAGAAACAATTGCTCGTTTTTGTTTTAATAATAAGTTAAACAAAGAGCTTTTACCTGCATTAGTACTTCCGGCTAATACAATTTTAACCCCTTGAGAATATAATCTGCCTGATTCATAAGTTGACGATAATGATGTAATCGAATTTTTCGTTTTTTCTACTATATCATATGGGAAATCAAAATCTTCAACTTCATCCTCTGCATAATCTAATTGGACCTCAATAATAGCCATAGCTTCAATTAAGCTTAATTTTAATTCCTCAATTTTCTTGTGAAGAGCACCTTCTAATCTGCCTAAAGCTAAGCCTCTTTCCATTTGAGATTGCGATGTAACTAGCTCATGAACTGCTTCAGCTTGTGTTAAATCCATAGCACCATTTAAAAAAGCTCTAAGAGTAAACTCTCCACCTTTTGCCGCTCTCATTTTATTATTTGATAGCAATTTCATTATTTCTGTAATTATTGCTAAAGATCCATGTGTTGTAATTTCAACAGCTTCTTCTTTAGTATATCCATGACCTTCTAAATTAATAGAAAGTACAACTTCATCTATTTTATGATTATTTTCTCCAACGATAAATCCATGTAATAAAGTTGCATTTTTAGCATTTATTAAACTTTTTGGTCTTGAAAAACAAGTTGATAAAGCTTTTAAACAGCCTCTACCACTTATTCTAATAATTGCTAATGCACTTTGATTCCAACCTGTAGCTAGAGCATAAATAATGTCATCTGTATTATATGTTTCCATGGCTTTTGATTATAGGATAGAGCGGCATAAAATGACAAGATAACAAACTATATTTCTCACCAATCTATGCCATACTTTTATAATATAATTAGATTTATTTCTTTTTAATTAAAATACTTATTAGCATTATTAAAGGAAATATCTTTTACAATATTAATTAGGAACTCTGTATCATTGTAAACCTCTCCCTTTTCAACCCAAGTACCAATTAGATTACACATTATTCTTCTAAAATATTCATGCCTTGGATATGATAAAAAAGATCTACTATCTGTTAACATACCTACAAAATTTGGAAGCATAGATAAATTTGCTAAAATTTTCATTTGTTCTTGCATACCATCTTTATGATCTAAAAACCACCAACCAGAACCTAATTGAATTTTATTTCTAATATTATCACCTTGGAAACATCCCAAAAGAGTCCCTAGTGCATAATAATCTTTAGCATTTAAAGAATATAGAATAGTTTTAGGAAGTTGATTTGTTTTCTCAAGTTCATCTAAAAATTTAGAAACTTTATAAGCTACATTATTATCATGAGAAGAATCATAACCTGTATCTGCTCCTAAAAGATTAAACATTCTTGTATTGTTGTTTCTAAGAGCAGAAAGGTGTAGTTGCATTACAATATTTTTTTTATGATATTCCCTTGCTAAATTTAATAATATATAAGAGCTATATGCTTCAGCTTCTTTATCACTTAAAAACTCATTATTCATTCTTTTTTGGAAAATAACATTTACTTCTTCTTCACTCAAAAAAACACAAGGAACATTTTCTAGACCATGATCTGTTGCTTTACATCCATTTTCAACAAAA
>CAZPTG010000230.1:0-4083 GCA_964589355.1 uncultured Spirochaetaceae bacterium | reverse complement strand
TAAATATTGATAAACGAAGAATCTATATGGATACTCAAAACAACATTGTTTACTCAATGAATGCTCAATATGCTGGTAACACTGTTGGTCTAAAAAAACACTCAATGCGTCTTGCTATCAATAAAGGTGGACAAGAAGGTTGGTTATGTGAACATATGTTCGTAATGGCTTGTGTTGATGAAGAAAAAAATCGCAAAACTTACTTTGCAGGTGCTTACCCATCAGCTTGTGGTAAAACATCTACTGCTATGATTCCTGGTGAACAAATTGTTGGTGATGATATTGCTTATTTCAGAAATATCGATGGTGATTTCAGAGCTGTTAACGTAGAACAAGGTATCTTTGGTATTATTAAAGATGTAAATTCAACAGATGACCCTGTTATTTTTGAAAACTTAATGAAAAACCAAGAAGTTATTTTCTCTAACGTACTACGTGGATTAGACAACAAACCATATTGGTTAGGTTCTGGATTAGATACACCTACAAAAGGTGATAACTTCTCTGGTAAAGATTGGTATGAAGGCAAAAAAGATGCTAAAGGTAATGAAATTAAATGTGCTCACGGCAACGCTCGTTACACAATGAGATTAGATTACTTAGATAACTTTGATGAAGCTGGATTCAATGATAAAAAAGGTGTATTAATTGACGGTGTACTATATGGTGGACGTGATAGTGATACAACAGTTCCTGTAGAAGAATCTGCATCATGGGAAGAAGGTATCTTATTAAAAGCTTGTACTCTAGAATCTGAAACAACAAGTGCTACATTAGGTGCTGAAGGTGTTAGAACTCCTAGCCCAATGGCTAATATGGACTTCTTATCATACCCATTAGGTGAATACACATTAAATAATATTAACTTTGTTAAAGATTTAAAAGAAGTTCCAAAAGTATTCTCAACTAACTATTTCTTAAGAACAACAGAAGGTAAATTCTGTACACCTAAAACTGCTAAAAAAGTTTGGTTACACTGGGCTGAAGGTAGAACACATGGTGAATATGATGCATTAGATACACCTACTGGTAAAATTCCTCTATATGAAGATATTAAAGCTTTATTTAAGAAATATTTAGATATTGACTATTCTTTAGAAGATTATACTTATCAATTTACTTTCCGTTGTGACAAATGGATTGAAAAATTAGAAAGAAGTAAAAAATATTTCAAAAAAATGGACGAATTTTGCCCACAATTGATTTTTGATAAATGGGATGAATTCATTAAGAAAATTTCTGAAGCTAAAGCAAAATATGGCTCAGAAATCAAACCTGGTGATTTTAAGTAAATTTTACATTTTTTATATAATAGCCGTCTTTTTGACGGCTATTTTTTTGTACTTATATTTATTTTCTTTATTTATACTTTACGTTGTGATAATTTATATATATGAGCCAAACAGAACGAATTATATACATCGATAAAAAATTATCTCACAATATTCCCTTAACTGTTCAAAAAATAGTTGAAAAATTTGAAATTAGTTCTAGGCAAGTAAAACGTGATATAGAGTATATGAGAGATAGGTTTTTTGCACCAATTATTTATGATTATAAAAATCATTTCTATGTTTATGAGTATGATTTCACCCTAACTAATTCTAACGATGATAAAACACTTATATTTAAAGCTATTTTTGACAACTTTAGTAATGCAAACGGATTACAGCCTCTATCATCTTCACTAATTTCTCAAGGTATTGATTACACTCTTGATAAAGAAACTATCAATTTATCAAAAAAAATTTTATTTCTATCCCCTATTATTGATTTACCCAAAAAAAATATTTTTTCTGTTGTATCTTTTACTATGAAAAACAACTATTGCCTAAAATTCAGCTATACATCACTATCAAATATAAAATCCAATCGTGAAGTACAACCTCTTAGATTAGTAAATGATGGTAAAGCCTGGTATTTAATAGCTTTTGATTTAAATAAAAAAGAATTACGAAATTTTCATTTATCAAGAATGAAAAATCCTAAAGAATTATTAAAAAAATATATATATGAAGAAAATGAAAATGAATTAGAAACATACATATCATCTGGCTTTGGAATATTTATGAATAAAGTTAGTCATAAAGCTATCATTGAATTCAAGGGAAAAGCCGCACAAATTGTAAAAACACAAACTTGGCATAAAGATCAAACAATTAAATACAAAGATAATAAATTATTTATGAGCTTACCTTTTAGCTCTTATGAGGAAATCTTATCAAAGATATTATCATTTGGAAGTCAATCAATACCTATAAGTCCTGAAAAACTTGTATCACTTTGGAAAAAGGAAATAATAAATTTGAATAAATTATTATAATCTTTTGTATTGGGACATTATATGTCCTTGGGGATATCTTATTATTTATTTATAAAAAAAGGAGATACCCAAATATGGAAAATAAATATTTATTTAAAAAACCACTTAATCATATATTTAATAATAAAAAACTCCTTATACTTTTATTATTAGTAATTGTTCTTTTTTTTCCATTAATTGTCATATTTGGAGCTTTTTTACCTTTCTTTGAAAAATAAGATACTCCTTTTTTATTTTTTCTTCAATTCTGTTGCACTCTGTTGAAGAATTATTACAAAACCCCCTATTCTTTTTAAATAGGGGGTTCCCTTTAATATAACATATTTGGTATTGTAAAATGACTTAATCTAAAGTCATAAAAATTACATTCAATTATTCTTTTAGGAGTTTTTATGTCAGATAAATTTATTTCAGGGGCAGTCTATGGCCCTAGTGAAAAGCCGCCAGCCGCAGAATGGATTTTTTTAAGTATTCAACATGTTTTTGCTATGTTTGGTGCTACAATTTTAGTCCCTATTCTAACAGGTCTCAATCCTAGTGCCGCTTTATTTAGTGCAGGAACAGGAACTTTAATCTATATTTTTCTTACAAAAGCCAAAGTCCCAGCATTTTTAGGAAGCTCTTTTGCTTTTATCCCTCCAATAATTATGGTATCATCTACTTTTGGTTTACCTTATGCTTTGGGGGGCGCTTTTTGTGCAGGTATCTTTTATACAATTGTAGCTGGAATTATTAAGCTAGTAGGCCACAAATGGCTAGATAAAGCTTTACCTCCAGTTGTTATTGGCTCAGTAATTATAGTTATTGGTTTAAATCTAGCACCAACAGCTATGAATATGGCAATGAATGATGCAAGTGGAGCTTACAGTATGACATCCCTCACTATTGCATTAGTTACTTTAACAATTACAATTATTGCAAACATTTTCTTTAAAAGATTTTGGGCATTAATTCCAATATTGATTGGATTAACTACAGGTTATTTATTTACTCTTATTATGGGATCATTTATTCCATCTTTCCAAATAATAGATTATACCCATGTAAAAGAAGCTTCTTGGATTAGTTTACCTCAATTTGCATTACCTAAATTCAATATTGTAGCTATTCTTTCATTTATTATTGTATCATTTGCAACTCTTTGTGAACATTTAGGAGATATTCTTGTATTAAGTAATGTTGTTGGCGAAAATTATTATGAGAAACCCGGATTACATCGAACTATTCTAGGAGATGGAATTGCTACAGCTTGGGCTTCATTATGGGGCGGTCCTCCCAATACTACCTACGGAGAAAATATTGGTGTTTTAGCAATTACAAAAGTATATAGTGTTTGGGTAATCGGTGGTGCTGCTATTTTAGCTACTTTTTTATCTTTCTTTGGTAAATTTGGAGCATTAATTCAAACAATTCCTACTCCAGTATTAGGAGGTATTTCAATGCTGCTATTTGGTATTATTGCCTCAAGTGGATTGAGAACTTTAGTCGAAAGTGGCGTTAATTATAAGGATAAAAGAAATCTTACTATCTCTAGTGTTATTCTAGTAATTGGGATCGGTGGTGGTATGATATCTTTCCAAATAAATGAAAATCTTAATTTTGCTTTAGGAGGAGTAGCCCTTGCTACTTTAATTGGAATATTATTAAATTTAATTCTTCCTGAAACTGATCCAGATGTAAAATATATATAATTTTATATTTAATTAATCGAGTAGGAGGGTTTCTCACGAAACCGTCCTCTCACACCACCACGTCATACC
>CAZPTG010000229.1:0-4107 GCA_964589355.1 uncultured Spirochaetaceae bacterium | reverse complement strand
ATTTATAATTAATATAAATAAAAAAAGTTTAAACGAACTAATAATCTTAAAATTAGAATAATATAAAATAATAGAAGTTGTAAATAAAATAAATTATAGGTTGATTTGTTTTGTTTAATGTGAATATTTTCATATTAAATTGAATTTTAGTATTTTATATTGTTAAAATTTTAATTACATATATTTATTTAAATGTTAAACGTTTTGTGAAAATTTTAAAATATATATTTTTAATTTTTATGTAATAAAAAGTTTGACAAATACTAAATATGTTATATAATTAAAAAAAACAAAGCAAACGTTTGGTATTAAAATTAAAAATTATCACAAAAATGTGATATAGAATAAAATGGAGGATTTTATGAAAAAAAGGATCGCTTTCGTAATGATTATTATGATGGTATTAGCTGTACCTTCAGCATTATTTGCTAATGGTGAAACAGAATCAAATGATGGAGTATTAATTGGTGCTGCAATGAGTAGTTTTGCTGACAAAGGTCAAACTTATCTACAAGATGGAGTACGTGATTTTGATGCTGAATATGATGATGTTGAAGTTATTATGACTGATGCTAAAGATGACCCAGCTGTACAATTAAACCAAGTTGAAACACTTTTAGTTAAAGGTGTAGACGCTATATTAATTGTTCCTGTTGACATTTCTGCTTTAAAACCTGTTTTTGCAAAATGCAAAGAAGATGGTGTTAAATTAGTAATTGCTAACAGAATGCCTGCTGAAGAATTCCATGATGACTTTGATGTTTATACTGGTTCAGAATCAATCCAAGCTGGTATTTTACAAGCTGAATGGGTTGCTCAAGCATTACAACCAGAAGGTGGTAAAGTTGGTATCATAATGGGACCTCTAGGTCATGAAGCAGCAAGAATGAGAACAGAAGGTAATAAACAAGTATTTGCTGAATATGATAATATTGAAATCGTTATGGATGCTGAAGGTAAATGGGACAGAGCTCTTGGAATGTCAATTGCTGAAAACTGGTTACAAAGTGGAAATGAATTAGATGCTATTTGTTGTAATAATGACGAAATGGCTATTGGTACATTATTAGCTGCTGAAGGCGCTGATTTAGCAGATGAAAATATTATTATCGCTGGTGTTGATGCAACTCCTGATGCATTAGAATATCTTGGTGAAGGTTTAGATGTAACTGTATTCCAAAATATGAATGCTCAAGGTTATAATGGTGCAAAAGCTGCTTATAATTTAGTAGTTGGAAACCCTGTAGATAAATGGGATTGGATTCCATTTGAAACTGTTTCTCCAGAAAACATGGCAGAATATATCTAAAACTGTTAGTACAGTTTTGAAAATTATTTATGGAATGGAAAGTAAAAGCTTTCCATTCCGATAAATTAATTTATTTTTAAGACATAACAGGAGTTGCTATGAGTTATGAGAATGTATTAGAGATGCGTCAGGTTACAAAATCATTCCCTGGTGTAAAAGCTCTAAAAGGTGTTGATTTAAAAGTTAAAAAAGGTTCTGTACATGCTTTAATGGGCGAAAATGGTGCTGGTAAATCAACTTTAATGAAAATTCTTTATGGTATCTATGTACATGATGAAGGTGAAGTTTTGTTTAAAGGTGAACCTTATGAAGTAAAAAGTCATATTGATGCTATAAAAAAAGGTATAAGCATGATACCTCAGGAAATTAGTCCTGCTCTAAATTTGTCAGTTGCTAGTAATGTTTTTTTGGGAAAAGAGATTGTTACTGAGAAAGGTGTAAAATTACTTAAACAAAAGCAAATGGAACAAAAGACAAAAGAGTTGTTCGACGAACTTAATATAGATATAGATCCATCTGTTATGATGAGTGAATTAAGTATTGCAAATTCACAGTTAGTTGCTATTGCTACAGCTGTTTCTTACAATGCTGATTTAGTAATCATGGATGAGCCTACATCTGCTTTAACAGAAAAAGAAGTTGATAAATTATATTCTATTATCAGAAACTTACGTGATAATAAAAAAATTGCTGTTGTATATATCTCACATAAATTAGATGAAATCTTTGAAATATGTGACGAAGTAACAGTACTCCGTGATGGTGAATTTATTGGCGCTGATACAATTGATAAGTTTGATAAAGACAAATTAATTAGTATGATGGTTGGCCGATCAATGAATGAGTTTTTCCATAAAGAAAAATCTAAAATTGGTGATGTATTTTTAGAAGTAAAAGATCTTTCTCTTAGTAAAAAATTTAATAATATTAGTTTTTCTCTTAGACAAGGCGAAGTTTTAGGGGTTGCTGGATTAATGGGTGCTGGACGTACTGAATTAATGGAAGCAATTTTTGGTTACAATCCTGCAGAATCTGGAGAAATTTATTTACAAGGCAAAAAAGTTGAAATAAATAAACCTTTAGATGCTATAAAAAACGGAATAGCCTTTGTTACTGAAGATAGAAAAGCTACAGGTATTTTCCCAGATTTATCCGTAAAAGATAATATGATAATGCCTAATATTGATTATTATTTGAATCATTTGTTATTGAATTTTAAAAAGATTAATAGCGATTGTCATAAACAACGAAAAGCTATTTCAATTAAAACGCCAACAATTGAACAGTTAATTAAAAACCTTTCAGGTGGAAATCAACAAAAAGTATTAATATCTAGATGGTTATTAACTACACCGTCAATATTGATATTAGATGAACCAACTAGAGGTATTGATGTTGGTGCCAAAGCTGAAATACACCGATTAATTGGTGAGTTGGCTAAGTTAGGAAAAAGTATAATAATGGTTTCTTCTGAAATGGGTGAAATTCTTTCAATGAGTGATAGAATTATTGTTATGCATGAGGGCGCTTATTCTGGAGAACTATCAAGAGATGAAGCTACTCAAGAAAAACTATTACAACTAGCCACAGGCGAATCTTTATAAATATAAGGGGATTTTAATTAAAATGATTAAACAGAAAAAAATTATGGGGCAGTCTTTAAGTGCCTTTATGAGTAAATATGGTATTGTCGTAATTTTCTTAGGCTTGTGTATAATAATGTCATTTGTATCACCAGCTTTTAGATCAATGAGAAATTTAACAAACGTTATTAGACAAGTATCTATTATTGGTATTTTATCTATTGGTGTTACATTTTGTATTATAACCGGTGGTATTGACTTATCGAGTGGATCATTAATTGCATTTATATCAGTTATTGTTGCAAGTTTGAGCCAAAATGTTGTTAACCCAAATCAACCATTAAGTATTGTTATGCCTATTGCAATGAGCATTATATTAGCTTTACTTTTAGGAGCTCTTTTAGGATCAGTTAATGGTTCTTTACATGCATTTGGTAAAATTCCACCATTTATTGCTACATTAGGTATGATGACAGTTGCAAGAGGTGCTGCTGCATTAGTAACTGCAGGTCGCCCAGTTGGTGATTTAAAAGATACTTTTACTTTTATTGGAACAGGTAAATTATTTGGTCTAGCTATTCCAATATGGGTATACTTAGGTGTTGGTGTTTTTGCTCATATCTTATTAAGTAGAACAAAATTTGGTAGACATGTTTTTGCTATAGGTGGTAATGAACAAGCTTCTAGAAACTGTGGTATTGATGTTGAAAAAACATTAGTTAAAGTTTATGCATTTGCAGGTTTAATGAGTGCTATATCAGCTATATTACTTACAGCTAGAACATCAGCAGGTAATCCAACTTATGGTTTAGCTTATGAGCTTGATGCAATTGCTGCTACTGTTATTGGTGGTACTTCATTAGCTGGTGGTGTTGGATCTATACCATTTTGTATTATTGGTGCATTAATAATTGGTGTTTTAAATAATAGTATGGACTTATTAAGCGTTAATGCTTATTGGCAACAAATTGCAAAAGGTGTAATTATTGTAGTTGCTGTATTAATTGATGCAAGAAAACAAAGACGTCAGTAATATTTAAAATATTGAGAAATTGTAATATTATATTACTTTTTCTCAATATATATAAAAGAAAAAATATCTTTAAAAAAATAAAATTTTAAAACCATAAACTTAAATTTTTTCCTTTCGGTATTTTTATTTAAATTGATTGTTTTTTTTATTAAAAAAAGCAAACGTATGCGTAAAATTCGAAA
>CAZPTG010000228.1:0-4132 GCA_964589355.1 uncultured Spirochaetaceae bacterium | reverse complement strand
ATTGTAAAAGGTTTTTTGAAATGATTTTAAAATTATTTTCGATATAATGAAACTTTGTATAAAATACTAAAAAAAACTTGTTTTACTTTATAAGTTAATATAATAATAAACTATTAATTTATATTTTATTAGGAGTTTTTTATGAGAAAAAATTTAGTAATGAAAATCATTATTGGTTTTTTTACAGGGTTAGTTATTGGTGTTGCCCTATGGTTATCAAAAATGGATGTAAGTGGATATACAAATGTAGTATCTCCTTTTGGT
Organism: uncultured Spirochaetaceae bacterium; assembly: GCA_964589355.1. Taxonomy (GTDB): domain Bacteria; phylum Spirochaetota; class Spirochaetia; order Sphaerochaetales; family Sphaerochaetaceae; genus Pleomorphochaeta. Next base: position 3,868 of record CAZPTG010000228.1, on the reverse strand, counting down.
AATGTATTAGTTTCAATGTTGAAAATGGTAGTAGTTCCTGTTATTTTCTTATCCTTGATTTCAGGAGCAGCATCTCTTCCAACAGGAAAATTTGGAAAGATTGGAATAAAAGTTATTGTTTGGTATTTTGTAACTTCTCTTTTAGCTGCTGTTGTTGGTTCTTTATTAGCAACGGCTTTCAATCCTGGAAGTTCAAATATAGCTATGTGGAAAGATTTAATTACTGCTGATACAGCTGTAGCAGAAGTAAGCGTTTCTACAACTGGTGCTTTAACAGAGGTTTTCTTAGGAATGTTTAGAAATCCTTTTGAAGCATTATCAAATGGTAATTTCTTAGCTATTATTGTTTTTGCTATTGCTTTTGGTTTAGCTCTTAAATTAAATTTAGACAACTCTAAAACATCTGATAAATCAAAGAAAAATATTTCTTTATTTTTAGATTTTATTCAAACAGCACAAGAAGGTGTTTTTACAATTGTTGATTGGGTTTTAGCATATTCTCCAATTGGTGTATTTGCATTAACATCTGTAAATTTTGCAAATTATGGATCTGCTCTATTTGGTCCTTATGTATCATTAACTTTAGGTGTTATATCAGGTATTTTATTTATGATTATTGTAATATATCCTGCTATGATTGCTATATTTGTTAGAAAAAATCCTTATAAAATATTATTTAAAATAAAAGAAGCTCCTTTAACAGCATTTGTTACTCGTAGTTCTGCAGCAACTCTTCCTGTTTCTATAAAAGTTGCTGAAGATGAAATCAATGTAGATTCAAGTTTATCTTCTTTTGCTCTACCTTTAGGTGCTACAATTAATATGGATGGTGTTTGTGTTCATTTGCCATTTTTTGCTGTATTAGCTGCTAATATGTTTGATGTTAATTTAGGTTTTGTTGGATTAACAATACTTGTCATTACAACAGTTTTAGCTTCTGTTGGTGCTGGTGGGGTACCAGGTGGTTCTTTGATGTTATTGTTTATTATTCTTCAAAATATGGGATTACAACCTGCTCAAATTGCAATAATAGTTGGTCTAGCTTTAGGAATAAATCCAATATTAGATATGTTTGAAACTATGAATAACGTAACAGGGGATATTGTATGTACATATGCTGTTGCTGAAAATTCAGATATGATTGTTGAAGATGAATAGTTATTTAAATATTATTTTATTATAAATTATAAGACTTGTGTTTATTTTAAGCATGAGTCTTATTAAGTATTTAGAATTTATAATATGCATTTTTATAGTTATAAAGTATTTGAAATGAATTAATTGTTGTTCCAAAAAAGAATTATTACTAGTTGTGAAAAAAAAGATGTTTTTTTGAAAAAACTAGTTGACGTAAGGGGGGTTTTTTGATAGCTTAAATACATCGCCGAAGTGGTGGAATTGGTAGACACAAGGGACTTAAAATCCCTTGTCCTTTGGGACGTACGAGTTCAAGTCTCGTCTTCGGCATAATTCTAGTTTTCAAAATACAAGTTATAAAAGATATTAATTCTTTATCTACAAAGAGTTAGTATCTTAATTTTTTTTAAGGCCCTAAATCAGAAAAACCTTAAATATGCTATCGTGTAATTATGAACTAAGGTTCACCCACTTTTATTGATAACGTGTATAGTTTGGGTATAACGTGTATAATATATTTTGATATATCTTTTAAAAATAAATATATTCTTTTTTGTGTAGCTCTATTAAAATAATTCACCTTGTTCAAAATTTATAGTTTCTTTGTTTGAAGTATCGATGGTGTTTGAAATAATAGTTTTACCAGAAGGAATTTGATTAATAATAGAGGTATATAGATTAGTTTCTGTTTCAGGAGTTTCTAAAGATACTATTAAGGAATATCTTATTGATTTATCAAATTTCTTTAAATTTGTCCGAGTTTTCCACCATCCCGTAACAGGATAAATAGCTATTTTATCCATTTCTTTAAATTCAATAGCTCCACCTTCTAAATAATCAGAGTGTATAGATCCCACATCTCTGTTGTTTTTCCCAATAACCCATTTTTGTGATATTGAATTAATATAATTAGGATCTTCATTTCTAGATAATTCATTTATTCTTTTTTTAAACTCTATATCTGATTCATATTTATCCTTAATTGCAAATCTTAATCCACAGGATTGATATCGGTATTTATTAGTTTTTCCAATTTGGCCAGGACCAGGTTCGATAAAATATGATAAAGTAATTTTAATTTTTATATCTTTGTCATTTAGTTTTTCTAATTCTGATTTTGGCCAAGGTAGTTTATGATAATTCATATTTGTTTTATAGCTATTTTTTTCTTTATAATATGGGGTTATACGTTCTTCAATTATTAAATTTACACTATTTTCTGCGCATTGAATAGCTTTAGATAAATCTGGTATTCCATAACCACAATGACGTAATAAATTATTAACATTCCCTTTATTTTTAAGATTACCATAGGAATATTTTTCTATCATTACATCTGTCCAAGAAGCTGAGTGTATAATTAATGCTCTAATTGTTTCAGGCCAAATATTTGGATATGTTGAATATATTTTTGCAGACATATAACTAGCTTGAGCAGTAGCAGAACTAGTAGCATTTATCGTTGAAAACATATTAGATGCAATATTATTTGAAGTAGTTAATAGCGAAAACTCTTCGCAATCAGAATTATCATTACCATTAGTTATAATATTACCACCAAAAAATAATACTTCTGGTTTTATAGGTAAATTACTTTCCCATTGTTTAGAACATCTACTATATGGTGATAAATCGTCTTTATTAACAACATTCCTATAATTTCTTTCGAGATAGTATTTGTCTGTTAATTCATCTATACCTGCATAAGCTCCTATTGTAATAGCATTCCAAGATTGACCAGGATCCTCTATCGGAAAATTTGCATTGCAATCTTGATTATGAATATCAAATTCATTAGGAGTAATATTCCCTGCGCTAATTAAAAATAATTTATTATCGTTATCCTCATCAGCATTTGAAGTGATTTTATCAATTACTGATGACCAAGATGTTGGAGAACCTTCTTTTAATAAACTAATTTGAGGAGCTGTAATTGCCATACAAAAAATTCTATTACCTGAAGGATTTTCAATTTCAGCTTTTGCTACTGATTGTTGTGTTATATCTCCATAAAATTCAGGGTTATTTTCACCCATATTTGGTAATATTTTTATTGATTCTAAGTTGTGGTTTATATCTACTTTGAAATTATCATGTATTTTTTCATTTAAAGAATTGTAAATAGCTATTCCAGCCATTTCTGTACCATGCCCATGCAAATCAGATTTACCCCATGCATCTTTTATCGCTTGAATATGTTGATCAGATTTTATAGTAGGTTTTATTAAAGGATGGTTAAAGTTTAATCCTGTATCTAATAAACATATATAGGTGTTTGATTCATGGTATTCTATATGATTTATTAAATTTTGAATCCACTGTTTATTTTCACTATGAGAGGAATTTATAAAGAAATTTGTTGGTATATTTGCTTTTCTAATTTCAGAGATATATTCACATTGTAAAATTAATTGGCTTAATTGATAAGAGTTAGCATTTATTTGAAAAACTATTCTTTCAGGGAAATCAATATAATTCTTGCTTATTTTAATACCTAGTTCACTACAATTATCTGTTATTTTTTTTACAAGATTATTTTTATCTTTTGTTAAATCAATATCGTATAATAACCATAATTCACACCATTCATTTATATCTTTCGGAATAAATTCTTTTTTACTTGTCCAAAAAGATTCTATTAATTGTTAACGTCAAGCAATTTTGAAAACTTTTGGTATGATATGCACCCCTGTAGCCTTACACTTTTTGATTTGACTGAAACCCATCAAAC
>CAZPTG010000227.1:0-4182 GCA_964589355.1 uncultured Spirochaetaceae bacterium | reverse complement strand
TTAATATTATTTAATATAATACGAAAGAGGCAAGAAATGGATCAAAAAACATTAAAAAACAAACTAATACTTTTAGCTAATGAAAAGCATATTGAATTTTCCAATAAATTAAAAATAAATGATCAATATGAAATTTTAGGGTTAAAAATATTTGAGATAAAAAATATAGCTAAACAATTAAGTAGAGAAGAAGGAATTAATCATATAAACGATTTTCTAATGTATAAGGAACCTATATTTTATGAAGAATTAATTATTACATACTTTACATTTTCATTTTTTGAAAAAAACTTAAATAGAAATGATTTTTATAATTATTTAGATCAATTACTTAAATATAACAATAGCTGGGCAACAAATGATACTATAGCGCTTTCAATAAAACCTAGAAAAAAAGATTTGTTCTCATATTATGATTATTTATTATCAAAACTAGAATCAAAGAACTTTTGGGATATAAGATTTTCAATTGTTTGTTTGATGAAATCTTATTTAACAAATGATTATGTAAATGAAACTTTATATCATTTGAGTAAAATCGATAACGAAGAATATTATGTTGAAATGGCTTTAGGTTGGGCTTTTGCAACAGCCCTTGCCAAACAAAGAGAAGCTACTTATCCCTATATTTTTGAGAAAAAAATTAATAATAAGATAAATAAAAAAGCCATACAAAAATCAATTGAAAGTAAAAGGATCTCTGATATTGATAAGGAAAAATTAAAAGTTTTAAGAAATGAAATAAATTTAGAGTTAAAGAATTTCTAATAAATCTATTAAATCTTTAATAATGAATGTAGGCTTAAAATCCAGTGGTAATTTATCTTTTTTTAAATTCAACCAAACTGAATCTATTTTTGATTTCATTGCACCTAAAATATCACTTTCAAGACGATCTCCTATAACAAGACAATCATCTTTATTTGCATCTAATTTATTTAAAACAATATCAAAATATTCTATATCTGGCTTTTGACATCCCATTTCACCACTAATAAATATATTAGTAAAATATTTTTCAATATCTGTGGATTTTAATCTACCATATTGAGCTTCTACTAATCCATTAGTAATCATTTGAATATTATAACCTTTATTCTTTAAACTAGATAAAACAAAATGTGAATCTTTTATCAAATGATTTTGTTTTGATAATATGTTAGTAAAAGATTCTTCCATCTCAATTGGATCAATATTTAGATTAAAATGATTTATAAAATTTTCAAATCTTAATACTCTTAATTTATCTTGAGAAAGAGATCCTTCTTCATAAGCTTTCCAACAAGCTTTATTAATTATATGATATTCATCCATTAGTGTTGGATTAACTTCAAAATTATACTTTTTACCTAATATTTTAAATGTTTCATACTCACCTTGAGTAAAATCAAATAAAGTATTGTCTGCATCAAATAATAAATGTTTATATTTCATAAAAATAATGTATAATAAATATAAGAAATTGTAAAAGCCTGAGATTTTATTTTTTTAAATTTCTTTTTGGGTGACATTATCACAAACAAAGAAATATTTTATTGATATATTATGATTACAAATTAAAAAACATAATATAAACATATAAAATATGTAGGAGAGAAAAATGATTAAACATACTACAACTGAAACTTTCGAACAAGATGTATTAAAATCTGATGTACCTGTATTGGTAGACTTTTGGGCAGCATGGTGTGGTCCTTGTAGAATGCAAGGTTCAATCTTAGAACAATTTGACAAATCTATTAGTGAAAAAGAAGCTAAAATCTGCAAAGTAAATGTAGATGAACATCCTGCCTTAGCTCAACAATTTGGAGTAATGAGTATTCCTACTCTTATTGTATTTGAAAATGGCAAAATCAAAAGCCAAGTAGCTGGTGTTAACCAAGAACCTGGTTTAAGAAGAATGTTAGGCATTTAATTTTAAGCTGATAAATCATATAGGGCAGAGTAATCTTTAATTAAGACTTTTCCTCTGCCTTGTATTATCCAACCCTCATTTTGAAAATATTTTAGCATTCTAGAGACAACTTCTCTAGCAGTACCTAAATCTCGAGCAATTTCATCATGCGTGATTATTAAATCATCACATTGTGACATTGCCCTTTGTTCAACCAAATAAGAAGCAACTCTTCTGTCCATACTACTAAATGCGACTTGTTCTAAAGTCCACATTACATCTGATAATCTTGCAGCCATCACAGTATTTGAAAAAACAGTTACTTCAGGATATTTATCTTCTAAGTTATGATATAAACTACTACTAAGGGTGACTAAAGAAGTATCTACTTCTGCTTTAACATGAACTTCAAAACTGATGTTTCGAATTCCACAACTTCCTGATAAAACGCAAGCTTCACCTTCAAATAATCTATATAATGTTATTTCTTTTCCACTTTCATTTACAATAAAAACTCTAAGGCGACCAGATAGAACACACAAAACACCAGAACATCTTGGAATCAATGTTCCTTTTTCGATTTTCTTTTTTGAAACCCTATCTAAGGCTAGCTTATCACTAGTTCTTAATTTATTATAGAAAGGTAATATTTTTGATAATTTATATTCCATAGAATAATAATAATTTGAACTTAATAAAAAGAAAAGCTAATTATTAATATTTTATCAAAATTTTTTAGAGGTTAATACTTATGAAGAACTGCAAAGGTGCAGCAATAATAATATTCAAAAGAAAAGATAATAATATTGAAGTATTACTTGGTAAAAGAAAATATTTCCCAAATATTGGTTATTGGAGCATTCCTGGTGGTAAAATGGAAAATTGTGATGACTCTGATTTTAAAAAAACTGCCATTAGAGAGTGTGAAGAAGAAACTGGAATTAAAGTTACTTCAGATTTAATATTATTAGAAGAAATAAGAGATAATAATTTTATTTGGAATACTTATCTCTTTGAAGTTCCTTATAATATAAATAATTTATTCAAAGAAGAGGTCTTATCCTCAGATTGGTTCGATATAAATAATTTACCAAATCCATTAGTAGATTTGATTGAAAATCAAATTAGAGAAGCTGAGAAAATAATTTTAAATAAATAACTTGACATTATGTTTCTGTTTGTAGTAACATACGATTAACAACAAAGTTTCTACTTATAGTAACAAACAGAAATATCAAGGAGAATTTAAAATGTCTAATCTAATTACAAAAGGAATAAATACAGAAAACTTACCAAATGATGATGGTTTTTTTGGAGAATATGGTGGATCTTTTATCCCTGAAGATCTTCAAAAGATAATGGATAATGTAACAAAACAATATAGAATAGCTATTGAAGATCCTTCATTTTTAGAAGAATATGAATATTTATTAAAACATTATGTTGGAAGACCTTCTCCGATTTATCATGCAAAAAGATTAAGTGAAGCAGTAGGTGGAGCTCAAATATATTTTAAACGTGAAGATTTGAATCATACAGGAGCTCATAAAATAAACCACTGTGTTGGGGAAGCATTATTAGCTAAGAGAATGGGCTATAAAAAAATAATTGCAGAAACTGGAGCTGGACAACATGGAGTAGCGCTTGCTACAGCAGCTTCTCTACTTGGTCTTGATTGTGATATATACATGGGTGAGGTTGATGTAAAAAAAGAATCTCCAAATGTTACAAGAATGAAAATATTAGGCGCTAATGTGATTTCTGTTACAAGAGGGACTCAAACACTCAAGGATGCTGTTGATGCATGCTTTGAAGCATATTTAAAAGATCCTATTACTCAACTTTATTGTATAGGTTCTGTTGTAGGTCCCCATCCTTTTCCTATGATGGTTAGAGACTTCCAATCTATTGTTGGTAGAGAAGCTAGAAATCAAATGCTAGAATTAACAAATAGATTACCTGATGAAATAATTGCTTGTGTAGGTGGCGGTTCTAATGCAGCTGGTATTTTCAGTGGATTCTTAGAAGATAAACATGTAAAAATACATGGCGTTGAACCAGCTGGTAGAGGTGTTGATACCCCTGATCATGCTGCAACAATTACAAAAGGAACCAAAGGTATGATTCATGGCTTTAAATGTTATGTTCTACAAGATAAAGAAGGATCTCCTCTTCCTGTTTACTCAATTGCAAGTGGTTTAGATTATCCTGGTGTTGGCCCTCAACATTGCTATTTAAAAGATATTAATAGAGTTGAATATCATTATGCAACAGATAGAGAAGCTATA
>CAZPTG010000226.1:0-4317 GCA_964589355.1 uncultured Spirochaetaceae bacterium | reverse complement strand
TTAGATATAATGTATAGATTTTTTTTCAAAAGAGTATTAGACTTTATTGGTGCTTTGTTTTTAATTATTCTATTATCACCAATTATGTTGATTACTTCATTATTGGTTTTATTAAAACATGGTTCACCAATCTTATTCTCTCAAAGAAGATTGGGATATAAAAATAGAGTTTTTAGGGTTTATAAATTTAGGTCTATGAATAACCTTAAAGATGAAGATGGAGCTTTATTGCCAGATAAAGAACGTTTAACTAAATTTGGAGCATGGTTAAGAAAAACAAGTTTAGATGAATTGCCACAAATTTTCAATGTTTTGAAAGGAGATATGTCTTTTATTGGTCCCAGGCCCTTGTTTGTTCGATATAAAGATTATTATACTTCGAGAGAATCTCTTAGACATCAAGTAAAGCCTGGAATAACCGGATGGGCACAAGTAAAAGGAAGAAATACATTAAAATGGGATACTAGATTGGAATATGATGTATATTATTATGAAAATATATCTTTGTTTTTTGACCTAAAAATTTTTATTCTAACACTAATTAAAATAATTAAAAGCGAGGGTGTGAATATTATTCCTGGTAATAATCTAGAACCATTAGATAAAGTAAGAATAAAATGAAAGTAATTATATTTGGAAGTGTTCCGTTAGCTACCTGGGTAGTAAAGAGAATTCAAGAAAATAATGATTTAAACTTAATGGGAGTGGTTTGTGAGAAGGTTAGCAAAGATGCATATTCACATCACAATTTAACAGAACCAAGCCTTTATTATTATTCAGTAAACAACGGTATTAAGATATTCAACTTAGATGAAATTGAAAACTTAGTTGATGAAATACAAGATTTTATTGGAATTTCTATTAGATTTCATAAGATATTAAGTAAAAAAATAATTAGAAAATTTTCTCAAGGTATTTTCAATTTGCACGGAGGTGAACTGCCAAGATTTAGAGGTGTTGATATTGCTAATCACGTAATATTAGAAAATGTAGATAAAGGAGCAGGCACAATTCATTACCTAGATGAAGGAGTAGATACTGGCGATATAATCGAAAGAGTTTATTTTGATATCTGTCAAATAGATACAGCACAAAGTGTTTTTGAAAAAACTCTTGTCGCATTACAAAAAGCATTTCTTAACATAATTGAAAAAATAGCATCTAAAAACCTGCCAAGAATATCGCAAGAGGAATTAATTAAAAAAGGAGAAATAAATAAAACATATAAGAAAAAGGATTTAAATGCTTTAAAAGTAATTCCGAATAAATCCCATATTGCTGAAATTGATAAAATTGCAAGGGCATTCTGTTTTAAAGGACATGAACCAGCATACTTCTTATTTGAAGGTAAAAAACTATATGTTTCACCTTTTATTTTACAGAAATGATTTCAAGAATAAAGATAGGGAATGCGATTGTTTTTATAAAAAGAGATGATTTATTTCCATTTCCAGGAGGAGGCAATAAGGCCAGAAAAATAATTGAAATTGCAAATGATGTTGAAAGAAATAATTGTAATGCTATAGTTACAACAGGAGGAATTCAATCAAATCATTGCAGGGCAACAGCTATTATGTCAAGAATAAAGGGATGGGATTGTAAAATTATATATCACGGAACTAAAGGGAGATTTTATAGAGAAAAAGGAAACGCTTTACTTGTTCGCCAAACAGGAGTCGATGTAGAATTTTGTTCTCCTGGTGAGATATCAGATAGAATGGATAATGCAATGTATGATTTTGAGAAGTTAGGAAAGAAACCCTATTATATTAGAGGTGGAGGACATAATTTGGAGGGAGGAAAAGCTTATATAGATGCAATAGAAGAATTGGTTAATGATAATATATTTCCTGATTATATTATTTTGCCTAGTGGAACTGGCTCTACACAGTCAGGAATAATGGCAGGATTAGATAAGTTTGGTTTTGATAGAACTATAGTTATCGGTATTTCCGTTGCAAGAGAACGAGAAAGAGGAGAAAAAGTGATAAAAGATTTTTATAATGAATTACTTATAAACTATAACATTGTAGGACTAAATAGAGATGTTATTTTTTACGATGATTGGTTGTATGGTGGTTATGAGAAGAGAACAGATGAATTAGAATTCTTTGTCAATGAGATAGCAAAAAGATATGGTTTATTTTTAGATACAACATATTCTGGTAAAGCATTTAAAGCTTTATTTGATTTATTAGATAATAATGAAATATCAGGTAAAATTTTATTCTGGCATACAGGTGGATTAATGAATTTAATGGCATAAATATGAACATCCTTTTTACCTGTGCAGGGCGCAGGAATTATTTAATTGAATATTTTCAGAAAGCATTAAACGGTAGTGGCAATATTATAGCTACCGATATGCAATTATCTGCTCCTGCAATGGCTGTCGCGGATAAATCTTATCAGGTATCAGAAGTTTATGCTGAGCATTATATTGATGAAATAATAGATATTTGTAAAAAAGAGAATATTCAAGCTGTTTTTTCTTTAAATGATTTGGAGTTGCCTATTCTATCTAATGCAAGAACCCGTTTTATAAAGCAAGGCATAAAGCTTATGGTTTCTTCATCGGAAGTTATTGATATTTGTTTTGATAAATATAAATCCCATGAGTTTTTATTAAAAATTGGATTGAATAGCCCTGAAACATATATAGAAGAAGCTAAAGCATTAAATGCAATTCATGATAATAAATTGACTTTCCCTTTTGTATTAAAACCAAGGTGGGGTAGTGCTTCAATTGGTATCTATTTTCCTAAAAACATGGAACAATTCAATATAATGGAAAAACTTGCTAAATTACAAATTAAAGATTCAATCTTACTAAGAGCAAGTAATAATGATATTGATAGGGCTTTACTTTATCAAGAAATGATAAATGGAACAGAGTTTGGTTTAGATATTATAAATGATTTAGAAGGCAATTACATAACTACTATCGTAAAACAAAAGCTAGGCATGCGAGCTGGGGAAACCGACAAAGCTGTTGTTGTTGAAAATGAGCATATTAAAAAAATAGGTAAAAGAATAGGAACATCTTTAAAACACATCGGGAATTTGGATTGTGACGTGTTTTATAACGGCAAGGATTATTATGTACTTGAAATGAATCCAAGGTTTGGTGGAGGTTTTCCTTTTAGTTATGAGGCTGGTGTTGATTTACCATCAGTAATCATAAAATGGTTAAATAATGAACCTGTAGATTTAAACTTATTAAAGCCTAAGAAGAATATTGCTTTTGCAAAGTGTGATAAACTCATCAAGATAGCCTATTAGTTCTATTAATGAAAGAACATTTGTCTCAGAAACTATTAAATACGCTTTTTTTAACAACCATTATTACCTGGTTCCTCCGAATGGTAATTCCCGGAATGATCTATCCATTTCTTATTTCATTTTCTATTTTTATTTTTTATTTAGGGTTTTACTGGAAATCAATATTCAGACAATCTATTGTTGTTGAGTTTCTTAAAACTTTTAACCCGTTAATTATCCTGGTATTGTTTTATATTATCGGGATAATCATCTCCCAAAAAATATTTCCTCACAACCTGAAAGATTTATTTGAATTTGCAGTGAATTTGATGTTATTGTTCGGGCTGTTTTTTATTATTCATCATAAGCAATCCCAAAATCAATTGCTTATTATATTTCATCAAATTACTATCCTTATTCAAATTAGTGCAGTTCTTATATCAGTTGCCGGGATTTTAAAATATTATCTTCAGGTAAAAGGTTACGAAATTCCTATAGATACTCCTTTTGGCTCAGCCTTTAACCAGGATAAAAACTTTTATGCATTATACTCCTTTTTGGGTATTGTTGGTTTTTACCCTTTATTGATTAAAAACAATGCTATAAAAAATAAAATTGGATATCAACTGCTTATCTTAATACTCATAACAAACATTGTTTTATCCTTTTCCTTGCGTTCGCTGTTCCTTTTATTAATCATATTCTTAGTCCTACTATACTTTCAATTTAGTGTTTTCTTCAAAAAAAACGCTTTACGTATTAACTTGTCTGCCAATCTGCGTTTAACTTCGGTTGTGTTGTTGTTTTTTTTTATTCTTTTGATTTTTGTTGTTAATAAGCAACCGGATTACTCCAGCCAAATACGTGAGAACTACATTGAATCGTCTGTGGTAACTGATCAGGAATTTATTGTATCTGAAAAGCTTTTTAATATGGATCAATGGCAATATGCTATTGATATTTATCAGCAGCGATCTTTTTCCGGAAAATTATTCGGCAAAGGATTTAACTATCTTGAGTTATTTGGACAACAATTTGACAATGAACAAACAAATT
>CAZPTG010000225.1:0-4318 GCA_964589355.1 uncultured Spirochaetaceae bacterium | reverse complement strand
ACTATATATGAATATACCATTGCTAAGAAAAGAGCACCAAATAAATTGGTAAAAAATGGAATAAATGAAATGGTTATTTTAAAAACAATTACTGATTTCATTTTCCCATATCGATATATCCATTTTATTATTGGATTTGCCTCAGCTTCTGAATTTATTGATAATATTTTTTTAGTTTGATATGTATCAATTAACATCATTACACACGCATATAGTTGTAATAATATATATATAAAAATCATTTCAATTCCTGTTGTAATTCCCATATCTAATAAGCGATGTCTTAATACACCTTCGGTATCAAAAGATAAAACTTTACCTTTTTGACCAGGTTTTAAATCACATAAAGTCATAATTATATTCCTCACTAAAATTAATAAACTAAGCTACTTGAATTAAGTGTGCTAATCCTTTATTTAACGCTAATCTTGTTCCTTTAATTTCTAAAACTAAACCCATAGCATTTAAGTTTACTATTTTTACAGAATTACCTGGAACAAACCCCATTGATAATAAGCGTTCTTTTAATTCAGAAGAAGCACTAATAGAAATGATTTCCTTAGATTCTCCTTGAGATAACATTGATAAAGGCATATATTCTCCTTCGTTAGATGCAACTAACTTAATTTCTTGTATATGTTAGTCTTGTATAATAAAAATGTCAATATATAAATATTAAAATATTTATACATTTATTTTTTTTATTAAAAAAGAATTAGTTAATTTTTTAAACCATTTTTATATTGTTGGTTATTTATATAAATATGTAAAAAAAATTATATAAATAATTTAATTATAGTACTTTTACTTAATTTATTATTATTTATCTTATAAAGAAATAAATCTTTTTTTTATTTATTTATGACATAGCAAAAGTCTTCTACATACACCCTAAAAATCCATTTATTTTTTTTATTTTTCTTTTTTTCGGGAGAAAATTATAATTTTAGTATTTTTTGTGGATAAATATATATAATATTATGTATATAAATATAATAATTATTATATAATAATTATTATATTTTAATAATATTTTATCAACAGTTATTTATATAAATATAAAGATAAGTTCTTACTCAATAAGAAATTATATAATAACCTTTTATGTATGAAATAATATTATTAGTAAGGAAGAAAAGCTTTTTTATACTAACAACTTAATGTTTGTATAAATTTGTGGATAACTTGTGGATAACTTTATTAATTAACACAAATCTTTAAGTAAAAAGGACTATTTAACTTTAATAATGTCAATACCAATACTACCTAACTTATTTTCTAAATTTTCATAACCTCTTTCAATTTGATATATATTTTGAATTTCACTTTTTCCTTTACAACAAGCCGCTGCTATTACTAAAGCCATTCCTGCTCTAACATCAGGGCTTGTTACTTGAGCTGGCTTTAAAATAGTTGGTCCATTCACAATAACTCTATGTGGATCACATAAAATAATATCTGCACCCATTCTAATTAACCAGTCAATAAAATACATTCTTGATTCAAACATTTTTTCATGTAGTAAAATTGTTCCAGTCATTTGTGTCGCACATACACTTACAATTGATAATAAATCCGCTGGAAAACCTGGCCAAGGCGCATCATCAATTTTATTAGTTAGACCACTTAAACTTTTTTCCATTATTCTTTTTTGTTTTTTAGGAATAAATATTGAATCATCATTATTATTATAAATAAAATTAATTCCTATTTTATTAAACCCTAAAGATAAACTATTAAATATTCCTTTATTAACACCACGAATTGTTAAAGAACCTTTTGTTGCAGCTGTTAATCCAATTAAAGATCCAACCTCCATATAATCACAACTTATATTATATTCACAACCTTTTAGCTCTTTTGAACCTTTTATTTTTAATAAATTAGAGCCAATTCCTTCAATTTTACATCCCATTTTAACTAAAAAGTTACATAAATCTTGAACATGAGGTTCACTAGCTGCATTTTCAATAATACTTTCATTTGTATTTAAAGAACAAGCCATTATTATATTTTCCGTAGCTGTAACAGAAGCTTCTTCTAAAAAAACATAATTATTTTTTATATTTTTACATTCAACAATTAAATTTCCATCTTCACTTATATAAGAATTACAACCAAGATAAGAAAACCCTTTAAAATGAGTATCAATCCTTCTAAGACCAATAACATCTCCACCTGGTGGTGGTAATACCACCTTTTGAAGAGTTGCAAGCAAAGGTCCCATAAATAAAATAGAACCTCTTACTAAACTAATTTCTTCTTTTTTGAATAAACCTCTTCTGTTACCACTTTTTATTTTTAATACATTTTTTTCTATTTTTTCAATTTTTGTTCCAATACTTTTTAAAAGATTACACATTACATGCACATCTTTTATATCTGGTACATTTTTTAGAATTATTTCATTGTCTGTTAATAAAGTAGCTGCTAATAATGGTAATGCTGCATTTTTGTTTCCACTTACTTTTATTTCTCCAGAAACAGGATTTCCACCATTTATTAAATATGAACTCATTTATTTCTCCCTACATTATTAAACTGATTATATCATATATTATTTCTTTTTTTTATTATTTTTACCCAAATTTAACGCTTTGTCCCTTTACCAAAAAACAAAATATAAATATTCTTAATTTGACGTCGATTTGATAGCTCCCAGCTTGCGGACGTATAAAACTGCTAAAGAGGGAAACAAAAAAATCTATTATTATAAATTTTTAGTTATCCTTCCCCAGTTAAATAATTAATAATAAGGAAGGTCATTTTTATGATTTCTAATTTAAATAACCATATTTTCACTTCAGAAAGTGTAAGTGAAGGTCACCCAGATAAAGTATGTGACCAAATAAGTGATGCTATTTTAGATGCTTGTCTTGAACAAGATAAAAATTCTAGAGTTGCATGTGAAACACTAGCTACAACAAATAATGTAATAATTTCAGGTGAAATAACAACAAAGGCAATAATTGATTATAATACAATTATAAAAGATGTAATTAAAAAAATTGGTTATAATGATAAAAATTGTGGTTTTAGCTATGATAGTGTTAAAATAACTAATTTAATTCATGCTCAAAGCCCTGATATATCTATGGGCGTAAGTGAAGAAACTAGTCTTGATAATGAACAAGGTGCTGGTGATCAAGGAATGATGTTTGGTTATGCTACTAATGAGACAGAAGAATATTTACCGATTTCTGTTGTATATTCTCATAAACTATTAAAAAAAGCTGCAGAATTAAGGAAAAATAAAATAGTAGATTTTCTACGTCCAGATGCAAAAAGCCAAGTTTCTGTTGAATATGATAAAGATAATAAACCAATTAGAATTACAGCTGTTGTAATGAGTCATCAACATTCAGATAATGTTAGTAGAAAAGAATTAGAAAACTTTTTAATTAATAAAGTAATAAAACCAACTTTAGAGCCTACTAATTTATTAGATGATAAAACTAAGTATTTTATCAATCCTACAGGTAGATTTGTAATAGGTGGACCAGAAGGAGATACTGGATTAACAGGTAGAAAAATTATAGTTGATACTTATGGAGGAATGGGAAGACATGGAGGAGGAGCTTTTTCAGGAAAGGATCCTTCAAAAGTTGATAGATCTGCTGCTTATATGGCAAGATTTATTGCAAAAAATTTAGTAGCAAATAAACTTTGTGATAAATGTGAAGTAGAATTAGCATATGCAATTGGAGTATCTCATCCTATTTCAATTTTTATAAATACTTTTGGTACAAGTTCTTATAGTTATAAAGAATTAGAAGATATTGTAAAAAATAATTTTAAATTAACCCCAAAAGGAATAATTGAGTCTTTAAATTTATTAAATCCTATATATAAAAATAATGTTAATTATGGACACTTTGGGGATAAAGATGTTAGTTGGGAAAAAATAATAAAATTAAATTTTTAAATAATAATAAACTAAAAAATTGTAAAAACTCGGTTTTTTGTTCTACAAATACCGAGTTTTATATTTACAATAACTTATTCAAAAGAAGATCTTCTTGTTATTAAAAATATTTTAATCTATAACAGAATATTCAATATCTATATCTGACGTATAAAAACCAGCTGGTAATGTATCATTACCTTTCCAAGCTAAAACAAATCTAGTTTCAATTACATTTTCATCTAAAGTATGAATACCTTTAGGTATATTAAGAGAACCTATATAAGGTATATTATTATTTGGAATATTTTCATCTAATATAGAACTTTTAATAGCATTAACATATAAATTTGTATCAATATTTTCTGTCTGAGTTCCTAAACTTCCAATAAATTGTTGTCCTTGTATTATTAC
>CAZPTG010000224.1:0-4322 GCA_964589355.1 uncultured Spirochaetaceae bacterium | reverse complement strand
GATAATTGCATAAAAATAATAAAAAGAAAAATAGCTTTTTTAAAAAGTGGATTATTAGATGATGCAGATTCAGAAACTGTAAAATTTTTTAAAGAAGTTAATAATAGTATTCCTTATAAACATATACCTAGATTATTAAGGCAATATCAAAAGTATTTAATGAGTATTATTCAAACTGATTTTAAAATAAGAGAAGATGTAAAAATTACTATAAAGACTACAGAAATCCTTTTAGAGGCTTTAGAAAAACGAGATATTAAATTAGCAAATAAATGGATTGCTTTACGCCATGATAATTTAGTTAAATCGTGTCAAAAAAATATTCAACATTTACCAAAAACTGTTGGTCCAAATATTGATAAAGAGTATGATTTTGAAATTTAAAATTTATTTATTTGAGTCTACTTTTGGCTTTTATTAAAAAACTTTTGATTTATATATTTACATATAAAATTATATGAATTATTATTATCTAACTATATAGTTGGGTAGTCTGAAAAACTTCTCATTAATAAACTGTGTATACGGTTTAATTAAGATTATAAACTTTACATTTATAATTATTTAAGGGGAACTTATGTTATTATCTAAAAAAAAATCTCTAAAAGCATTAGAGATAATGCTTAATTCAAGATATTTTGAAAATTCTATTTCTTCATTGTTTCAAAAGAAAATTATGCATGGAACTACTCATTTAAACATTGGTCAAGAAGCTTGTCAAGCAGGTCTTGTTTTAAATTTAGATGAAAATGATTGGATAGTTCCAACCCATAGATGTCATGGTTATACCCTTGCAAAAGGGAGTTCAATTTATAAAATGTTTAGTGAGATGTTTGGATCCTCCCATGGGTTATCAAAAGGCCTAGGTGGGAGTATGCATATGAGTGATTATAATAATCACAATCCAGGGGGTTCAGCAATTGTTGGAAGTTCTGTAGCCTTAGCAGCAGGGATTGCTTTCTCACTTAAAAAAAATAAATCATCTAATATAGCAGTTGCAATATTAGGTGATGGGGCAATCTCAAGAGGTGTTGTTTATGAGAGTATGAATATTGCATCTATTTGGGCTTTACCATTGTTATTTTATTTAGAAAATAATGGGTATGGAATGAGTTCAAATGTTAGTGATATGGTCTCAGGTAATAATATTTGTGATAGAGCAAAAGCTTTAAATATAAAATCAATAAGTGTTGATGGTAATGATGTAGAAAAAGTCTATAAAGCTGTACACTATGCAAGAAAATATATAATTGAAGAGAAAAAACCCTTTTTTATTGAATTGAAAACATATAGGTTAAATGGACATTCAAAATCTGATTCATGTAAATATAGATCTCGAGCAGAAGAATTAGCTTGGCTTCAAAGATGTCCAATAAAAACTTTTGAAAAAAAATTGGTAGATAATAAAATTGCTTCAGAAGAAGAACTTAAATATATATCTAAATCATGTGAATCTTATATTCTAAAAGAATTTGATAAAGCTGATGATGTAAAAGATGATTATTTAGATGTTTGTGAAATTGAAGAATATGTATTTGATAAGAGCTATTGTTTTGATGAATTTATAACATCAAATACTCATAGAGCTTTTGGAAGAGAAGCAATTAGGCAAGCTCTATTAGAAGAAGCTATAAGAGATGAAAATGTTGTTTTATTAGGTGAAGATATTGGTTTATATGGTGGTTGTTTTAATGTAAGTGGAGATTTGTATAAGCAAATTCCTAATCAAATATTTGAAACCCCTGTTAGTGAAGAAAGTTTTAGCAATATTGCTGTTGGTGCTTCATTTTTAGGTACTAGAAGTATTGTTGAGATTATGTATGGAGATTTTTCTACATTAATAAGTGATGCACTAATCAATCATGCAAGTAAAATTAGATTTATGAGTGGAGGACAATTTAATTGTCCAGTTGTTTTTAGACTTCCTATGGGATGTGGTACAGGACATGGTGCCCAACATTCCCAATCACTTGAATCTATGTTTATAAATGTTCCAGGAATAAAAGTTGTTGCTCCATCTTCTCCAAGAAAAGCTAAAGCATTATTAAAAGCTTCTATTAGAGATAATAATCCAGTAGCTTTTTTAGAGCATAAATTATTATACAATTTAGAAGAAGAAGTAGGCGATGAAAATGAAATTATGTCTCTTAGCAAAGCTTCTATATTAAAAAAGGGAAATGATGTTACTCTGATTTCTTATGGTTATAGTACAAATGTATGTCTTAAGGCTATTGAGTTAATTAATGAATCGAAGAATAGAAGTGATGTTGTTGAAATGATTGATTTAAATACTTTGATACCTTTAGATAAAAATACAATTTTAGAATCAGTTAAGAAAACTCATAAAGTGATTATTGTTCATGAAGCACCTCTTGTGGGAGGTTTTAGTGGTGAAATTTCTGCAACTATTTGTGAAGATGAGCGAGCTTTTTCATCTTTAGAAAAACCAATATTGCGTTTAGGAGGAAAATCTTTTCCTATACCATTTAGTCCTTCACTAGAAAGAGCTGCAGTTCCAACTGTAATTGATGTTTTTGCTAATATTAATAAAGTAATAGAATAATATAGATTATAATATAATTTAAAATTGATGAAAGTTAATTTTTTATTACTATTTGACCTTTTCATTTTTTTCATTGTTTAATATGATAAATTGAAAATTAATTGCAAAAATATGTAATTAAATCTAGGAGAAATAATTATGGACATTGATGTAAAGAATTTGCATCCCTTAGAAGTCCGCTTGCTTCGCCATGTTAAATTAGGTGAAGAAATCACATCTAATAAGTTAATTAGCGAGCTGGATTATAAAGTGGGACAATGTAACCAAGCATTTAGTTGGTTATGCAATAAAGGCTTTTTAGAGGAAAAGAGTCGCACAACAAGAACTCTTTTTGAACTAACAGAGTTAGGTAAACAATATCACGAATTTGGAATACCTGCCTTTAGAATCTTTACATTTTTAAAAGAAAATGGAGCTACCTCTTTACCTGAACTTGCAAGTGCACTTTCATTAGAAAAAAGTGATGTTGGCTCAGCCTTTGGTGCTTTATCAAAAGCTAAAGTTACTAAAATGAATGAAGAGAGAAAAGCTATTGTTATATCAGATGATCTTCCTGAAAATGAAAAACTAGTTATTAGCTTAATTAAAAAAGGTGTTGCTGGCGAAATTGATGAAACAGATTTAAGTGCACAAGAAAAAAAATCTATTTTAAAAATTTCTAAAAAAAGAGCTGCTTCAACTTCAGCTTTTAAAATTATTGAAAGAGAAGATGTAATTTTTGAATTAACAAATTTAGGTAATCAAGCTAGAGAAGCTATTTTTGAAGCTAAAATTACAGGTAAAGAACTTGGAAATGTAACAGCACAAATGTTAGCTAATGGTAGTTGGAAAACAGGAACTTTTCGTCCTTATGGTATAGATGGTCCTACTTCTAAATTAATTCCAGGTAGACACAATCCTTATGGAAATTATTTACAATGGGTTAAAGATAAATTATGTGCCCTAGGGTTTGAAGAATTTGATGGCTCTTTAGTTGAAAATGAATTCTGGAACGGTGATGCTTTATTTATGCCTCAATTCCATAGTGCTAGAGATATTCATGATGTTTATTATGTTAAAAATCCATCTCATTGTAAAAAAATAGAAGAACCTTGGTTATCTAATGTTGCTCAAACTCACTCTGATGGTTGGAAAACTGGTTCAAGAGGTTGGGGTTATGGATTTGATCATGAATTTACAAGACGTCAAATAATGAGATCTCAAGGTACAGTTTTATCAGCAAGACAATTGCCTAATGCTAAAATACCTGGTAAATACTTTGGTGTAGCTCGTTGTTTTAGATATGATCAAGTTGATGCAACACATGGTGCCGATTTTTATCAAACTGAGGGTATTGTATTAGGGGATGATGTAAATTTAAAAACTCTTTTAGGTTTATTAAAATTATTCGCTGAAGAGATTGCTGGAGCAGAAGAAGTAAGATATGTTCCAGGATATTTCCCTTTTACTGAACCTTCAATTGAAGTTCATATAAAGCATCCGGTATTAGGTTGGTTTGAATTAGGTGGAAGTGGTATTTTCCGTCCCGAAGTTACTAAACCATTAGGAATAGATGTTCCTGTTCTTGCTTGGGGACTAGGAATTGATAGAATGGCTTTAATGCATTTAGGTTTAAATGATTTAAGAGAGCTATTTACTCCAGATATTGATAGTGTAAGAACAAGGAGGGGAAAATAATGCCTAAAATTGAAACAACAGAAAAAGCTTTATTTTCTTTACTTAATAGAAAACTAAGTGATGATGAATTAGAAGATATATT
>CAZPTG010000223.1:0-4323 GCA_964589355.1 uncultured Spirochaetaceae bacterium | reverse complement strand
TGAAACTTGAAAATTTTATATTTTTAATAAAGGACAAAATCGCTTGCGGTTGACATATAAAATTAAAAATTTTTTCCAATTTTTGTATGAAGGATGTGATAATATAATGAATACGAAAAGAGAAACTGCAAATATTAGATAAAGTTTATTAAAAAATTTCATCATCTATTTAGAGTTGATTTTTCTATGTTAGTAAACTATTGGTGTATATAAAAAATATGTAACAATATAAAAGTGCACAAATTATTAAAGTTAATAAAGTATACACTTTAATGTTTAATTTATCGATTTATTTTAATTAGATTACATTTGATATATAAATATAACTAATAGATCTTAAATTTTATTTGAGATAATCTATTCAATAATATTTAAAGAATTTAATTCATAGATTGACAAATTTTTAATTAAATAATTTCCTCTAAATTCTAATGTGTTTAAATCTTTCAAACTTTCAATAACTCTTGTAGCACAGTGTTTTCCATCATCTAAATAGATTTCAATTATACTATGATCAATAAATAGTTTTACATGATATTTATCTTTTTTATTAAAAGGTATGAAAATAGAATCAAATTTTACATCTGTGTTAGAGAATAAGATTTGACAAAGATTAATATTATCATATTTAAATATTAAATTTGTTTTTAAATTATCATCTAGTACAATATCAAAATCTATTTCACATTGAGTTAGTTTTTTATCTGTAATTTGTTTTATAGATTCAAGATTTAAATTAGGTATATTTACAAATTTATTAAATCTTAAATTTTTCAAATCAGAAATTGGCTTTTGAATTAAATTATTATCTTTATCTATGGATAGTTCTCTTGGAATTGATATTACATTATTCCATCCTTTATTTTTTGAAAATCCTCTCTCAAAAGCAAAAGTAATTGTTCTATTATTATCTTGAATTGTATTTGTTGCATAATATTGTGCACAATGATCAATTATACCTTTTTTTTCAATATTAAAATCTAAAGTATTAGTATCAAAAGTTCCAACATAATATTCAACCTCACTGTAAGGAGAACCTAATAATACCCATTTATCTTCTATTTTAAAGAAATTTGGACATTCAAATAATTCAATTATAGGTTTAAATTTAATAATTTCTTTTAAATATTTCCATTTTGTTAGACTGCCGTCTTCACTTTCAAATAATAAAACTGCAGGTTCTTGGAAATCACCAATTGCTGCTGCTAAAACTAGAAAATATCTATCATCTGCTTTAAAAACATAAGGATCTCTGAAATCATTTCTAATTTTAGGCAGATTTTCCATATCGATAGTTAAAGAATTAATTCTTGAATTATCAAAATGTATTATATTTTCATCAAAAAATACTGCCTTTTGAATATTTGGAATTTCTTCATTGTTTAGACTAACACTTGTATATAATGCAACAGGGGTATTATCTTTGTTCAAAGCAATACAACCTGAAAAACAATCTGTTTCACCTTCTTCTTTTTGAGGATATAAGTTTTCATTGATAATCTCGTAGTTTATGAAATCTTTTGTTCTTGCATGCCCCCAATGAAGATTGCCCCAGCAATCAGAAGTTGGATTATATTGATAAAATATGTGATAAAATCCTTTATGATATATTGTACCATTAGGATCATTTATCCAGTTTTTTTTTGGTCGGAAATGAAATTTTGGATATGTAGTGTTCATATTGTAGCTCCTAATTTTTTTATTGGTATAATACCAATATATTTAAATAATATTTATATTTAATCAGATAAAATAATGTCGAAATTATACAAGTTAAACTCATTTTTATATTCTTCATACAATTTTTGAGTTGTAACTACTGTATTTACCAAATTGAATTGAGTAGCTAATAAGCCAGATTTTTTTTTGATGCAAGTTTCATCTATATAAAGAATTACTTTTCTTGCAACATTAATCATATATTTAATTAACTCTAAATCGTCAGTAGGACTAGCTAAAAAACCTAAATCAAAATCAACTCCACTTGGATGCATAATAAAACAATCAGCTCTCAATGTTGATAGAATTGAATAGGTTGTAGTTCCTGAAAATGTTTTTGTTTCTTTATTATATAATCCAGCTAATAATATATTATTTAATTTATCTGAATCTTTAGTTCTATTAAATATTTCTAAAGAGTTTGTCACTATTGTAGCAAATTTTTCATCTAATAATATTTCATCAACTAATTGTGCATTAAATTTACTATTATTAAGCAATATAACATTTCCTGAATGTATTAGTTTAGCAGTTTTTTTGATAAGAGAAATTTCATCATTATTGAATTCAATTTGTGTATTAATTTTTCTTCTTTCAATGGGATTTATAATAGATATCTTCCCATAGCTTTTTTCTATATAGTTTAATTGAGCAAGCTTTGTTAAATCTCTTCTTACTGTTGCAGCAGCAGTGTTTGTGATTAAGCTTATATCATCAACTTTTATATTATTATCTTTTTTTATAGCATCTAATATTTTTTCTTGTCTTAAACTAAGTTTTACATTTTTCATAAATATAACAATAAATTATGGGTAGATAATAGTCAAGTAAATAATCAAATAATCATATTAAATATGAATATTTTGATTAATATTGATGATTTTTATAAAATTTGCTTGCACAAGTAAAAAACTTATTGTAGTCTAAAAGATAAGAATGATTGAATAATTTAGGAGTTTTTAATGAAAAAAGTTGTAGCATTAGGTGAGTTATTAATTGATTTTATTCAGTATGGAGACTCAGAAAATCAAAATCCATTGTATGAAGCTAATCCAGGAGGAGCTCCTTGTAATTTTTTAGCTATGTTAAATAAACTTAAAGAGGATGTTTCTTTTATTGGAAAAGTTGGCAATGATGCATTTGGTGAGCAATTAGAGAAAACCTTAATTGATGCTAAAATTGGAATTGAGGGATTAATAAAAAGTGATACAGAACCTACAACATTAGCCTTTGTACATCATGATGAATTTGGTGATAGAAGTTTTACTTTTTACAGAAAAAATGGTGCTGATGCTGCTTTGTCTGTAGATGATATAAAAGAAGACATAATAGAAAAGGCTTCTCATTTTCATTTTGGTACATTATCTATGACAAATGAAATTTGTAAAGACGCAACATTAAAAGCAATTAATATAGCAAAAGAAAATAATCTATTAATCTCTTTTGATCCTAATTTAAGAGAAAACTTATGGGATGATTTAGAAAAAGCAAAAGAAGCATTTATTGAAGGTTTTAAAGTTTGTAACATATTAAAAATTGCAGATAATGAGTTATCTTGGTTTACAGGTGAAGAAGATTTAAATAAAGCTATAAAACTATTTAGAGAACAATATCCAATAGATTTAATATTTTTAACATTAGGCAAAAATGGAAGTAAGGCATATTATAAAGATATTGAAGTATCTGCTCAAACTTTTTTAGATATTAAATGTGTTGATACTACAGGAGCTGGTGATAGTTTTATGGGCAGTGCTATATATAAAATATTGAATTATGGAATTGAAAATTTAAATCAAGATAATTTAAAAGAAACTCTTATTTTTGCAAATGCTGCAGCTTCTTTAGTTGCAAGTAAAAAAGGTGTTATAAATTCTCTTCCAAATATTGATGAAATAAATGATCTCGTTAAATTAAAACAATAAATATTATTATTTATTTATATACATAATAGTCAAGATATTTTTTCTTGGCTTTTTTTTATATTTATTGTAATTTTATTTTATGAATGAAAAAGAATACATACTTAAAATATATCAACTTTTAGATGAAAATAGTGAAAAAGAAATTGTTTTTTTAAATAATAAAAATCCTTTTCAATTTTTAATATCAGTTATTCTATCTGCTCAAACTACAGATAGAATTGTAAATATAGTAACTATAGAATTATTTAATCGATTCCCTAATGCAACATCTCTTGCTAATGCTGAAATAAGTGAAGTTGAAAAAATAATTAAACCAACTGGTTTTTATAAAGTTAAAGCAAAAAATATAATTAATTGTTCTAAAGCTTTAATAAATAAAGATGTTCCTAATAACATAGAAAATTTGATTAAATTGCCTGGAGTTGGAAGAAAAACTGCAAATTGTGTTATTGGTGATATATATCACTTAGATGCAGTAATTATTGATACACATGTTAAGCGTGTTTTAAATCGTCTAGGAGTTGTTAATGAAAAAGATCCTACTAAAATAGAGATGAAAGTTAGAAGTCTTTTAGAAAAAAAATATTTATATAGATTTTCAATGTGTGTAAATTTACATGGCAGAAGATATTGTTTTGCAAGAAAGCCAAAGTGTGGTGATTGTTATCTTAATGATATTTGT
>CAZPTG010000222.1:0-4353 GCA_964589355.1 uncultured Spirochaetaceae bacterium | reverse complement strand
TTGTTAGTGCTTTAATGAAGGGCCTTGGTATGTTAATAAATTCTCTAACAACTTTATATCCTTTACCTATGGGTATTCTTGTTGCAAGTGTTGTTGGTATGGTATTAACTTTACCTATTTCTTCTGCAGCTATTTGTATAAGTTTAGGAATATCTGGTCTAGCAGCGGGTGCTGCAACTGTTGGCTGTAGTGCTCAAATGATTGGATTTGCTGTTATTTCATATCGTGAAAACAAAATGGGTGGATTAATATCACAAGGTATTGGAACAAGCATGTTACAAGTTCCTAATATAATTCATAATCCTTTAATTTGGATTCCTCCAACTTTAACTGCAGCATTAATTGGGCCATTAGCAACTGTATTCTTCAAAATGGAAAATAATGCAGCCGGTGCTGGTATGGGAACAAGTGGTTTAGTTGGTCAATTTAATACAATAGCTGTTATGGGTTCTAAATCTATTATCCCAATTATTTTATTACATTTTGTTTTACCTGCAATTCTATCATTATTGATTGCTAAATTTATGAGAAATAAAGGATGGATTAAAGAAGGAGATATGAAGCTTTTTGCTGATTAAAAACTTTAAAAATAAGGCTACAGGGAGTTATTTACTTTCCTGTAGCTTAGCTCTAAGTTGTGCAAAAGATTTACTCATATCCGATTTAGATACTAATCTATTTTCAGCTTTATCAATTAGATTTTCAGGGAGTTCATTAATAAATCTAGAAGGATTACTTTGTATTATTTGAGTTCCACGTATTCTATTTTTTGCAGAGCTAATTATTAATTTTTTCTTAGCTCTTGTTATTGCTACATAAAATAATCGCCTTTCTTCTTCAATACTTTTAGGGTTTTCTTCTAAAGCTCTTTGGCTTGGTATAATATGATCTTCAATTCCCACAAGATATACTATATCAAATTCTAAACCTTTTGAAGAATGCATTGTCATAATATTTACACTAGAATTGTTTTCATCTTGGTTTTCTTTGCCACTTAATAAAATTTTATTAATCCATTTTTCTAAAGAAACATTTTCATTAAAATAATTTTGTTCCCATTTTCTAAGCATATCTATTAAAATATTTATACCTTTCATTTTGAAAATAACAGCTTTTTCACTATTGTTTTCTTCAATTAAAAAGTCTTTATAATTAATTTGTTCAATTAGATTAGATAATATCTTATGCTTTGTTTTATCATTATTATCTTCAAATTCTCTTTGATATTTATCAATCAAATTATAAAAATAAGTTAATGAATTTTTAGTATTGGATCTAATTTTATAATCTTTTGAGAAAGCTAATATTGATAATGCTGAATATAATGAAACTTTATGGATCGATGAAACTTCTTTTATTTTTTCAATAGTAGTTCTTCCAATAGATCTTCTAGGTGTATTAATAATTCTCAATAGATTAACATCATCATCTGGATTAATAATTACTTTTAAATAACTTAAAATATCTTTAATTTCTTTTCTCTCGAATAGAGATTTACCCCCACTTACATGTGTACTAACATCTCTCATCATTAATGCAGTTTCAAAAGATGGAATTAGAGCATTTGTTCTTGTTAGGATTGCAAAGTTATTAAATTTTAGATTTTCTTTTTTATGTAATTCAATTATTTCTCTTGCAACTTGATTAGCTTCTTTTTCACCATCATGAGGTTTTATTAAATAAATATTAGTTCCTTGAGCACTTTCAGTCCATAGTTTTTTATCTTTTCTAAGTTTATTGTTCAAAATTAAGTTATTAGCTGCATCTAAAATTGTCTTACTACTTCTATAATTTCTTTCAAGAATAATTTCTTTTCTCTCAGAAAAATCTTTTTCAAATAATAAAATATTATTATAATTAGCACCTCTCCATGAATATATGCTTTGGTCATCGTCACCAACTACACATAAATTTCGATGCTTTGAAGCTAATATTTGGACTAAATTATATTGAGAAATAGATGTATCTTGAAACTCATCAACTAAAATGTATTTGAATCTATTACTTGTTTTTTCTAATATTTGTGGAAATTGTTTTAAGATTTCTAACGGTTTTACTATTAAATCATCAAAATCAACAGCATTATATGTTTTTAAATATTTTTCATATTCTTCTAGCAATAATTTTGTATTTTCCGCAGTTTTTTCATCTATAATCAATCTTTTAGTTTTATATTTACTAATATAATTTTGTACATCATTTACATTAAAAGAGTCTAATGACCAACCTAAATTAATAATTATTTGTTTTATAAGAGAAATTTTATCGTTTGTATCGTATATAGTAAAATTGTTTTTCCATCCAATTTTGTGAATATGTTGTTTTAAAAATCCTAAGCCAAAAGAATGGAAAGTTGTTGTTGTTAAATGTTTTAACTCTTTATTTGTTAAAGATCTTATTCTTTGACCCATTTCACTTGCAGCTTTATTTGTGAAAGTTAAAGCTAATATATTTTTTTCATCAATACCTTTGTCTAACATATGAGCTATTCTATAAGTTAGCATTCTAGTTTTACCACTACCTGCTCCAGCTATAATAAGTAAAGGTCCATTTATAGTTGAAGCAGCAATATATTGTTCTTCGTTTAATTCACTTTTTAATATCATATTATCCTATTTTATCAATTGTTTTTAATTTTTATTGCATTTGCCGGGCAAACTTCATGGCAACAATAACATTTAATACATTTTTTTTCATTAATGATTATTTTCTTGTTTTTAATAGATAGCGCATTTGCTGGACAAATATCAATACATTTTTTGCATTTTATACAAGGCTCTTCTAAAAAAATAGGAACATTTCTTTTTTCTTTTAGCTTTTTATTAGAAATAATTTTATAATCTTTGATTATTAAATCATTTGCATCTAAATTTGTGTAATTAATATCACTTATTTTGTGAGTTTTTGTAAGTTTCTTTTTTATTGCACATTTTATTATTGGAATATCTAATGGATTGTATCCCATAATAATTGCTTGAGATATATCTAAAGCTAATGCATCATCACTAGCTATTAATAATCCAACTTTTCGAGGATCTCCATTTCCAGGTCCAGCGCCTTCCATCCCCATTATTGCATCCATAATTGAATACTCAGTTTTGCTTATTTTAAATAAACCACAAATAAATTTTGCAAAGCTCTTTCTTGTTGGACTATATACATGTTGTTTGCTTTTATTTAAACCAGGAACTAATCCAAACATGTTTTTAATTGCTCCTGTAGTGTACATTAATTCATGAGTTTTGAATTTTGCAACTGATATACAAAAATCCACTTTATCTAATTTTTTCACAAGAGCTATATTTCTATTGATTATTGGTACTTTCTTTTTTGTTGTTTTTTCGTGGAAGTTAAGCCATTCTACATCTTCATCTTTACAAATTTGAAAAATTTGAGATTGCTTTGCTTTAAATTTAGGAGGATGTATTGCAGGAGAATCTCCAACATATAATTTTTTAGCACCCATTTCTTTAAGTATTATTATCAAAGCTTTTACAACGATTGGATGAGTTGAAACACATAATTCTGGTGGAACATCAGATAATATATTTGGTTTTATTAATATCATTTTATCTTTAACTTCAGGTAATTTTGAATTATCAATTGCTTTTCTTAAATTGCATAAAACATTTTCTAATTCATAATTTTCACACTTAACAATACTAACTTCACTCATTTTATCCTCCTAATTAGACAAAAATATAAAGGTCCTCTATTATCACTATAATCAGGTAATACTATTTTACCAAATTCTCTATCTTCCGCTATATCACAATCAAAATCGATTATTTCAAATCTACCACTTCTTTTTTTGAATAATTTTTTTATTACATCTTCATCTTCTACAGGTGTAATTGCACAAGTTGAATATAATATTATTCCTCCAACTTTTACAGCTTCGAGTGCTGCAGCAAGCATGGCAAATTGTTGATATGATAAATGTTTGGGCCTATTAATAGACCACTTTTTTAAATATGAGGGATCAGATAAAACATGCCTTTCACTTGAGCATGGTGCATCTAAAAGAATTTTATCATATACCTCTTGTTCATAAAGTCCCCATTTTGTTGAATCATGTGCACTTATATCAATATTTTCTTGATATTCTTTTATTAGATGTTTTTTTATAACATTATGTAATCTAGCTCTTCTTTTACTTGATCTATCGTTAGATACAAGGTGGCCAGTTCCTTCTAATTTAGATGCTAATACTAAAGTTTTACCTCCAGGAGCAGCACACATATCTAAAACATTATCACCTTTATTAATTTCTAATAAGTTTGCACAGAACAATGAAGCTTCATCTAAGAAATAGGGGGTGCATAAATTATCTTTATACGAAACATTTGTTTT
>CAZPTG010000221.1:0-4354 GCA_964589355.1 uncultured Spirochaetaceae bacterium | reverse complement strand
TTTTATTAAGAAGTAGTTATTGTATAAGTAAATCATTTAAATCAAAAAAAAGGCCTTCTTTTAATAAAGAAGACCTTTTTAATAAATACTATTATTTATTTATTTATTGAAATTAAATCAATTTTAAAGATTAGTAAAGAATTTGGTTCAATGTTTTGATTCCCTTCTTCTCCATATCCAACAACTGGTGGAATCCAAGCAATAATTGAATCGCCTTCATTCATTTGCATAACAGCTTCACTAAAGCCCTGAATAACTTGAGTTAGTTTAAAAGTAGCAGGATTTCCTCTTTGGAATGAACTATCTATAACATTACCATTTAATAGAGATAATTCATAATTAATAGTTACTTCATCTTCTGCATTAGGAGTTGTTGATCCATCTCCATCTGTTAATACTCTAAATTGTACACCAGATTCTAGAGTTGTAACACCATCTTGTTTTTCATTAGCTTCTAAGAATGATTGAGCTTGTTTTAAATTATTTTCTTTTAATTCATTCATAGCGCTATCTTGTTTTTCACTAAATTGTTTTTCAAAATCTCTCATAGCATTATCCATTTGGTATTGAGATAATTGAGTTTCATTTCCATAAGCTGCATCTAAAATACCTTCAATGAAGTACTTATCATCTACTGGAATTCCAGAAGTTAAGAATTGTGCACCAATTAGATAACCATAAGCATAAGCAAATTGATTATCAAGAATTTCAGGTTTTTCTAGCTCTTTAATGTCTTCAATTGTTGAAACTGGTCCATTCTCGTCTTTTTTAGGAACTTCAGGTTTTGAAAAGTTTTCTTGATATTGTTGTACAAATGATTGTAATTCTTCAACACTATAGAAATCTTCTTCATCTAAAGAAACGATATCTTGAACACCACGAGCTAAATAATTAGCATTTACGTATAAACCTTGAGAGTTGAAGCTATTCATTAAAGTATAGCCATATGTGTAATTAAAACTATGTTCTAATACATTGTCAAAACCATAGTCAGTTTCAGGTACTTCAATTTCAGGTTCAGTAGGAGTAAATAATATAGCACCAGATGTGATATAAGGGGTGATATATCTAATTGAGTCAGCATTAGCTTGATTATCTACAATTGTTAAATCAGCAAAGCTAACATAATCGCCAATTCTATAACTATCTAAATTGTAGATTGTATCTACAGTGTTTTTGTTTATTGTAACGACAAGTTCTTGTGTTTCACTAAGAGCTTCAAAAGAATAGATGTTATTATCAACACTAATATTTTGTATCATAGCAATTGTGTCTGTTGATTTGATTTCTTTTGTTCCAGCAGCAAACAAGTTTGGACTAACAAATAATGTTAAAGCCAAAAGTGTTGTAAATAAAGTTATTTTTTTGATTTTCATAAAATTTTAATCTTCCTTACATTAAAAATGACATATTTTTCCTTAACTGTAGGGGATGAAAAAGAAATAGTCAAATGTAAAGTAGTAAAAATTTAGTTCAATAATATAATTTTATGATTTTAAATTAAAATAATTTATTACCTTGTAAGATATTATAAGAAATGTGAAGAAATATGATTTCTTATCTTATGTTTTTGAGTTTGAAAATATTAGAAAATATGTAGATATCTTTTATACTCTATATATGTTATTATATAATAAATAGTTTATTTATTTGCTAGTATTTTTAATATCGTAGGAGCTTTTATGGATTTGAAATTACCATATTTATTAAAACCATATAATATATGTCATTTTAATGATTCAATTTTCTATATTGGTAATAGAAAAGTTTTTCCAAAAGAAAAATCCTTTTATGCTTGTTCAAATTGTAAAGAAATAGCAAATGCGCTTAAATTGATGATTACCCAAGGTGGGGCGCCTTTGCAAGTTGCTTTAACTTCTTTTAGATATATTGCAAGTGAAATGCAAAAAGAACATATAAAATTTAATTTTAATAATTTAAAAAAAGAAATTATGTATATAGTTAAAGCTAGAGTTACTAATACCACTATGAAAAGATGTGTTGAAAAAATTTTAAAACATTATGAAATAAGATTTAGTGATTCACATTATGATATTAATACTTTTATAAAAGAAATCAATAAAACAATTGATCAAATAGAGTCTGATTATAATAAACTATATTGCAATATGGGACAATATGGAGCCTCTTTGATAAAAGATGGGGATAAGATATTAACCACATGTTTTGCTGAGCATACATTTTTATTATCAATATATTATGCAAAATTAGCAAATAAAAAAGTTAAAGTTTATGTAAATGAAACTCGTCCATATTTTCAAGGAATAAGATTAACAGCTCCAAGTCTTTATGAACTAGGTATTGATGTTAAAATTATATCCGATTCGATGGGATCTTTTTTGATGCAAAGTGGAGAAATTACTCATTATATGAGTGGTGCAGATCTAGTATGTATGGATGGTAGTGTAGTAAATAAGATAGGAACAAATCAAAATGCTATTTGCGCTAAATATTATAATATTCCATATACAGCTTTTTCTATGGCTCCTGATAAATCAAAAAAATCTTTTAAAGATGTTGAGATGGAATATAGAGATCCAAAAGAACTTTTAATGATAGATAATGAGTATATAGGTGATAAAAATATTAGTGCAATATATCCTGCTTTTGATATAATTAGAGAAGATTTAGTAACTAATATTGTAACTAATAAAGGAATTTTTAAACCAAATGAAATAAAGGAGGTTGTATCATGGATGCAATAATTGGTGGAACAGGGATTGATGAGATATTTCCAGATTCAAAAATTAATGAAATTGAGACAAAATATGGTAGAGTAGAATATATAAAAGATGATGATTTAATAGTTTTATTACGTCATGGTGTTGAGCATTCACTACCTCCTCATTTAATAAATTATAAAGCTAATATAGAAGCTCTTCGTTTGTTAAAAGTTGATAGATGTATTGGTGTTTATTCTGTAGGTTCAATAACAAATAAATTATTGCCAGGTGGTGTTACAATAATTTCTGATTTTATAGATTTTACAGGTGGTAAAAGAGACTCAACATTTGCATGTGAAAATAATGTTTTCCATAATGAGATGAATAATCCTTTTAATTTAGAGTTAAAAGTTAAAATAAAAAAAGAAGCGTCTTTGTGTAATTTTCCAATAGAAGATGGAGGGGTGTATGTTTGTACAAATGGTCCACGATTAGAAACTCCTGCAGAGATAAGGATGTTTGAACATTTTGGAGCTGATTTTGTTGGAATGACTGGGTGTCCTGAGTTTTCTCTTCTTAATGAAATTAATATGGATTTTGTTTCTCTTGCTTATAGTATTAATTGGGCTAGTGGAGTAAATCAAGATACTATAACATTTTTAGATACTCAATCAAGAAAAAAAATGGCACAAGCGATTATCTCATTTTGTGTTAAAATTTTCAAAACAAAGGAGTAACTTCAATAAATCTACATAATTCTTCATTTAATAATTATAGAAATTAATTAAATATTATGTACAATTAGTATTAGTTAAAATATTTTAGAAGGTGAATTGTATGAAAAAAGGATCTATTGTAAGTTTAATTTTTAGTTGTATTTTATTTGTTCTTGGAGTTGGATTTGTAATAGCCAGTTTTAGGCAAGCTTTGGCACCAGTGAGTATTCAACATTTTGCAGAAGGATTTTCGATGAGATTAAGTATTAGTAACTTAACTATGGCGATTTCATCAATCTCTTTGATGTTTTTAATTTTAGGGTCTAATTTGATTATTAGCAGTATATTATTGTTATTTTTGTCCTGTTATCTAAATGTTTCTTCAAAAAAGGTTTATACCTCTGATCAAGGAAATATAGAAATAAAAGACAAAAAGGTTAAAGCTTCTAAAGATGATGAAAAAAAAGAAGAAGAGTCTAAAAAAGAAGTAATAGAAATTCAACCTACTCAAGAAGAAGAAAAAGAATAAAAATTGAATAGTATTTAATAAATAAAAAACCGCTTATAAACTATAAGCGGTTTTTATAATTAAGAGATTCCTTTTTTATAAAAAGGAGAAAAAAAATGAAAAAGATTCCAAAAAAAAGATTCCTAAATTTAGGAATCAATTTTTTAAAAAATACGCCAGATAGGAGTCGAACCTATGACCTACTGCTTAGAAGGCAGTTGCTCTATCCAGCTGAGCTACTAGCGCATTAACAAGTTGTTTTTAACTCGCGATTGTGTTTATACGATATTTATAAATTATTTTCAAGTAGATTTTAAAAAAAAATCTAAAAAAGTGTGATTTTAATTGAAAAACTGTATTTTTTTAGATATATAATGACTTTAGTGAGATGAAATATGATTAGAAAATGTAGTAAATATGATTTAGAGCTATTGAATAATTATTTA